>JABBBA010000040.1 GCA_018607685.1 K189A clade bacterium
CTGTTTAACCACCTTTAAAGAAATCCATATAAAACATGTAGTTACAGAACGTCAACTGCTTTTCAAGCTCTTTGGACAATTAACAGGCTGGTTTTTTGATCTGACCCCTCCCAATGTGAATAAGTCATCGCGCAAACCGCGAGGAAACACCTGATTATTAGTATCCAACAACTTCAGTGATGTAGAAAAGTCGACAACTGACCCTTTAAACAGACAAAACCTGCACAAAAAATAGGTCGATATCCTACATAGAGATTCTTTAAACCTTCACCCCCCAGTCAAAATGTTAAGAGCCTTTAATATCTTGTTGGCGTCAACTGTACCGTCTTTGACTCAACCGTTATCATTCACGACTGCGAAAGTACGTAAAACAAAACCCTAGAGGGGACAAACAATAATGGGCTCAATCACTAGCTTCCTGGGCGACCTAAAGGTTCTGTTAGTAGCCGCAACGACCAAACCACCGGCTCCCGATCAGATCGCCTCCTTCTCTTTGCTTGTTGAAGACAATGCAGCAAGAATCCCAAGCGCAATCGCCCTTATGTGTGAAGAGGAAGTCGTCACCTGGAAAGAGTTGAATGAACGAGCCAATCGAATTGCACACGTACTGAAGGCAGGTGGAATTGTTAAAGGAGATTGCGTATCGCTGTTCATGCAGAATCGCATCGAATTTGTTGTCCAGATAGTCGCTATCTGCAAACTTGGAGCGGTTGCGGGGCTGATCAATACAAACCTGACGCGGCAACAGCTGGTTCATTGCATCAGCCTGATTGAGTCAAAGAAAATCATATTCGGCGAAGAACTCACCGAAACGCTCAATGAAGTGCGAACTGAACTCAACCTCGAAGATGGGAAAGATTATCTGTACGTGAGAGATACGGGCACCGACCCCGCACCAAACTGGGCAACTGAGCTCAATAGCGGTGATCCAGATTCCAATTTCGATAATCCTCCTGAGTCGCGCCAGGTTGAAATAGCGAATACTGCATTTTATATTTTTACTTCTGGCACAACCGGTTTACCCAAAGCTGCACGCGTATCCCACAGAAGAATGCTTCCCACTGCAGGAATGTCAGCTAGGGCACTGCTTCGAATCAAACAGTCTGACCGCATGTACAATTGTTTACCTTTGTATCATGGGACCGGTTTGATGATTGGCCTTACGGCCGCGTTTACAGTTGGCGCTGCAACAGTTGTGCGACGCAGGTTATCCGTTAGCGCATTTTGGGATGATATCCGCAGGTATGACTGCACATCCTTTGTCTACATTGGTGAGTTCATTCGATACCTCATGAGTCACCCTGAGACACCAAAAGATAAAGAGAACCCGGTACGAGCCATCGTCGGCAATGGTCTGCGGCCTGACATCTGGCATGACTTTAAGAACCGGTTTGATATCGAAAGAATCGGTGAGTTTTACGGCGCAAGCGAAGGTAACGGAGGGTTCGCAAACGTGTTCAACAAAAACTGCACTGTTGGGTTGGGTACCGCTCCAGCAAAAATCGTCGCATACGATGTCGCCGATGATGAGATCGTGAAGGACCAAAACGATTACTGTATTGAACAGCCAGTCGGGGAACCTGGCCTGCTTCTGATTGAGATTACCGGAAAATCAGAGTTCGAAGGCTACACAAACAAAGATGCGTCCGCGCAAAAAGTCATCAGAAACGTTTTCGAGCAAGGAGACTCCTACTTCAATAGCGGCGACTTGATGAAAGTGGTTGATGTCGGGTTCGCCTTTGGACAAAGACATTACCAGTTTGTTGACCGTGTCGGTGATACCTTCCGTTGGAAGAGCGAGAATGTTTCAACCAATGAAGTAGGCGAAATCATCAATCAGCACAAAGACGTTATTTTTGCGAATGTCTACGGAGTTGAAATACCGGGCACTGATGGAAGAGCCGGCATGGCCGCCATTGTTCTGAAGGAACACATTGATCATCAAAACATAAATCTTGCAAGTCTCTCGGAACACATTCGTGAAAATCTACCCAGCTACGCAAGACCCATCTTCATTAGATTACTTGCTGAGTTACCGACAACTACAACTCACAAGCTTCAGAAAAATGACCTGCGAGACCAGGCATTTCACTTCGACAAAGTATCTGATCACATGCTTGTTATGCGCCCCGGAGAAACAACATACAACAAACTCGATAGCGATTTTTATGACAAAATTGTTCAACGCGACGTCGCCTTTTAAGTAAAAACAAGCACTCTATGACCACGGCATTCGGCAAGGCCAGACCCACCTCGCACAGTCACTTTTCCCATGGCTTGAAACTGCATTTTCTCGACTGGGGAAATGAAGCCGCGGCGCCGGTCCTGTTAATCCATGGAATGCAGGACCATTGCCATAATTGGGACTGGATCAGTGAAGCCCTTTGCCGCGATTACCATGTTCTGGCCCCGGACCTTCGAGGTCACGGCGATTCCGACTGGTCAAAAGGAAGCAGTTACAGCAACCTTGACTATGTCTACGATATCGCCCAACTGATAGAGCAGCAGGAACTGGACACAGTACACCTGATTGGGCACTCACTCGGTGGAACAGTAGCCAGTCTATATGCAGGCCTCTATCCCGAACGCGTAGCAAGCCTGGTATCAATAGAAGGCGTGGGTGGATTCTGGTGGCAGGCGATCGCTGACATGCCAGCTCAGAAAAGAATCAGAGATTGGTTTGATGCGACACGCAGCCAGGCCGGCAGGACACCTCGCCGATACGAATCCCTGGAAGCAGCCTTTGCCCGTATGCAGGAATCCAATCCCCATCTTGACACCGAGCGAGCACGTCACCTGACGATTCACGGCAGCAATAAAAATGAAGATGGTACCTACAGCTGGAAATTCGACAACTACACCCACACAGGCATGCTCTCAAACTTCAGCTATGAAGACATGATCCAGATATGGAAACTGGTCACGTGCCCGGTGCTACTGATCAACGCCGCAGAAGGATATGAACATCGTATTGGCCAGGACGGCAGCGACGCTTACTTTGCCAACCACAGGATCGAAACCATCACGGAAGCGGGACACTGGCTGCACCATGATCAATTCGAACGCTGCCTTGAGCTGATTACAGCTTTCCTGAAACAGCACGCCTGAAACGGCACCAAAACCAACCCAGGACTAGAAGATAGAAGACAAAAAGCGGGGGTAGATTCTCTGTTCGCATGTCATCCTACCGGGATCTTCATGAAGCAGTCGTCAGAATCTGCGCATGGCTAGAATGGCTACGGTCGAAGAGGAACTGGGTTGGGCAGGTTCCGGGTACTCTCTTCTCCGCACGCGGCAGCATGACATGGAGCATTAGACGCAGAGGTGTTCCTAAAGGCTGCGAAGAGAGCACCCGGAACCTGCCGTCATCGCTTACGCATTCTTGAACCATTTCGATTCCCTAAGGTTGATAAGCAACCCTTTTCCAACTCAGTGTTTGTAGAAATCAACTACGCTGCGCAACAGAGACGGGGGCTTTCTTCGTAGCCTTTAGGAACACCAAGCCCCCTGCGAATCATCAACCTACGTCCGCATGCGGAGAAGGAAGCCCCTGTCTCTGTTACCCACCCCTGCCTATTAGAATGTAGCCACCAACAACAACGCGATTAATAGATAGCAAACATCTCTTCAAACGCAACCATCTGGCCACCATTGGCAGAAGAAGGCACGAGGATTGGGGTTTTGATTCCGGCATCGAACCAGGCTTCTACGCCGTCGCGTACCTGAGTGGCCGTACCAAACAGAGTTGTGTCGGCGAGCCATTTATCCGTCAGGAAATGTGGAATCTTGTCCATGTCACCATCTAAGATGGCTTTCTCGATACCTTCCATCTCCTCCCGGTAGCCGGCTTCCTTCCAGTAATTTCTGTAGTTGGGCAGCATTGAGTAGGATGTCAGAGTCTTTCTGTTGACTGCTTTTGCGGCTTCAACATCATCTGAGATACAGGTTGGAATCATGTCGCCAATAAAGAAATCATCACTGCTTCTGGCTTCATCTGAGACAGCCTTCAACGATTCCTGCATATGTGAACGTGCACCGTTGGCGAAAACCATACCCTGTGCAATTTCCTCTGACAGGGCGATCATTTTTTTTCGCAGAGTTGCCAAAACAATCGGCGGCAGCTCGCCCGTTCTTGGAACATTGCGTAAATCTTCTACAAAGTTGCGGGTGTCGGTAAGCGGTTTACCTCCATTTAGCCCCCTTGCCTTCAATGCCGGAGCATGACTGACACCAATCCCAAAACGGAACCGACCGTTCGAGACTTCGTGTATGAACGATGCTGTGCTTGCATAGTCAGGCACTTGCCGAAAATAGATCGGCATGATGCTTGTGCCAAAAGTAATTTCGTTTGTGGCAAACGCAAGTGCTTCACAAAGCGCCATCGAGTCGCCAAGACTTGGCCCATAGATTCCGCTGAAACCTTTTTTCTCAATTTCCGTCGCCAATGAAATAGTTGCATTTCGGCGTCCTGGAACGGCCGCCAGGCTGAGTGCAGGCATTCTGCTCATTACATACTCCTTACAATTTAGTGCGCCAGTTGTACCGTCGCGTCTAGTTAGGCTGTTGACTGTGAGACCTGACCATATACCATTCGTTATTAGGTGTCTTCCGGATAGCCGGCGCCTTGATAGGATGTCATAAAGATACACAAGGGATTGTTTAGAGATGTGTCAGGTATTGATAAATGACGGTAAAAGCAACCCAACGTGACGAGCAATCTCGACTTGCCGAGTTAAAATCGATCGGTATTCTCGATACTCAAGCCGAAGAAAGATACGACAGGTTTACACGCCTCGCCAAGCGCGCCTTCAATGTTCCGTTCGTCACGCTTTCCATGGTTGATGAGAATCGGGAATGGTTCAAATCCAAACAGGGAATTGAACAAACCGAGTTACCTCGAGAAGGCTCCTTTAGCGCTGAAGCCATCAAGCAGGATGGGGTCACTGTTATTCAGGACGTCACCAGGGACCCTAGGTTTTCAGCATTCACACGCGAGTCAGGCATCAAATTCTATGCGGGTTGCCCAATAAAGACGCTCCGCGGCTATAGGATCGGCACCCTCTGTATTGCCGATACCACGCCCCGTAATTTCACACCGGAAGACCATGCCTGCCTGCTGGATCTTTCGCGCATGATCGAAGAGGAAATCACCGTACAGTCGATCGCCAACATAGATGACCTAACGAGCCTTTTTAACCGCAGGGGGTTTTTGGGTATCGGCGAGCACACCATATCAATCTGCAAGCGTATGCGGCGCCCGGCCACCATGATGTTCTTCGACCTTGATGGATTTAAAGAGGTCAACGACCAATACGGTCACGCAGAGGGCGATAAGGTACTAAAGAATATTGGCACTCTATTGCTTTCTGTCTTCAGAAACTCAGATGTCGTCGCACGGATGGGTGGTGATGAGTTCTGCGTTCTGTTGACTGGTACTGATACAGCGCATGTTGACCGACCGCTGGAAAACCTTGCTGCTTCCGTTGAGCTGCAGAACAACGCTACGCCATACGATATTGGTTACAGCGTTGGCGTGGTTGAGTACGGGGACCGGCACGAATCCATAAACAAGCTGATGGAAGATGCCGACGATCAGATGTACAAACAAAAACGAACCCGAAAGTCTGAGACAAGCCTCAGCGCCTGATACCAATCAGCCAATTTAGACAACAGGCCTAAAATCTGATTTCATAGCCGGAATTCCAGAACCTTTACTGAGGATCCCTGTGAGTCAAATCAACACTTCCAAGTCAGACCATCCCGGTCTGGATATGTCTCACCTGGATATCGTCCAGATCGCTTACCACGTAAAAGACGTTCGAGAAGCTGCGGCACGCATGCAAAGACAATTCGGTGCAGGGCCATTTATCCTCAGCGAAAATATTCTGTTGGAGTCTGCGGAACATCGCGGCGTAGCCACCGACTTTGTACACACCTCCGCCTATGGTCAGTGGGGAAAGGTGATGGTTGAACTGGTGCGCCAGGAAGATGACAGCCCGGATACGCCCTTCAGAGACATGTACACCAGGGACCAGGAGGGATTACATCACACGGCAATCTTTGTTGATCATTTTGACGCTGCAATCAGGCAGTTTGATGACTCCGGGCTCACCCTGGCCACAAGGTGCAAAACAAAAATCGGCGGGGTCGAATTTGGATTCATCGATGCGACCAAGACACTGGGTCATATGATTGAGATCTACGAATCGAGCCCGGCATTACTGGGCTTCTACGACATGGTGAGAGCCATGTCGATTGACTGGGATGGAAAGGAGTTATTTCTCGATCCCCGTAACTAGCACCCAGCTCACCAGCCTTTATATAAAGACGCTATAACTATGTGGCAGCGCCAAGAGCTGCCTCGCGATTCCTTTCTTCCAGCTCCGCCCTCATCTCCGCATGCCGCTCTTCAGTGATCGGGTAGTTCCAGATTATCGCGCAGGCAGCAAAGTAGAAAATTGACGGGAACAGGGCAAACAGAAACTTCAACCCCCACAATTGCATTGGGGTGTTGAGTGCCGGCTCCATCGTGTTGAACCCAATGAAGGCAAGGGCAAAGAGGCCGATACTACTACCCACAGACGCAGCGGCCTTGTAGGTAAAAGAATAGGTAGAGAAAAAGAGCGCCGCTCTGTTCTCACCGGTTGTCAGAGTATCAAGATCAACAACATCTGCTTTCATTGAATTCGGCAACGCAGCGAATCCACCGGCGGCAAACCCTGTGACGATGGTGATTGGCAGCATTAACCAAAAATCCCCATCCCCGAGGAAAAGGTAAAATGGGTGCGCCAGTCCGATCAGGGCAAAACATCCTACATAGGCCCTGTGCTTGCCAATCTTCGAGGACAGCCAAACCCAAAAAGGTACCGCAGACATATTCGCGAGGTAGAAAAAGGTCAACATATAGATGGCCTTGTCTTCAGCACCAAGAATGTAGGTGATAAAGAAGAGGTAAAGTGGCGTTGTTATCGATAGCGCTGTTGAGCTGACCATAAAGGCGATAATTAATCGAAGGAAGGGCTTGTTGCTGACCATCAGCTTGAGACCTTCCAGAATTGGTGTACGCGAGCTCCCGTAAACTGTCGGCTCTGGCACTTTCGTCACGGTAAAGAACACACAGATAGGCATGATCACCAGCATAGTAATGCCAACAATCTGGAGCACCGCTGAGGTACCTGTCATGGCGAAGAAAAAGGCCGCGATGACCGGGCCCAATTGCGCCGCAAGGCTTCCAACGACACCCATCATTGACCTGACACCGGTGATCTTTGATCGCTCGTTATAATCAGGCGAGAGCTCCGCCGCCCAGGCGTAATAGGGGATAATCATCATCGTGGTGGCGATCGAAAGACCAAACATCCAGATGCCCATATGCCAGGCTCCGGCACCTTCCGGTGGAAGAAACAACTGGTACACAGACAACATCATGATGGGCGTCGCCAGTACAATCCAGAAACGTCGCCGCCCCCAGGGCGTCGGGAACCGGTCTGTTATATACCCGAAAAACGGGTCCGTAAAAACATCACTGACCCGAACAGCCAGCATGATGGTCGCAGCGAGGCCGAGTGACACTCCCATTTCACCGGTATAAAACAGGGGAATAAAAACAACGACCGGGAACAGCGACATCGTGATCGGAAGATCGGTGAGCCCGTAGTAGAACAGTGTCTTGTTTTTCAGCGCCATATCGTTAGTCCGTTACCCGACGTTCATGAAAGCAATCATCAACAAGATCACAAAGACGGGCGCACCAACAACCAACATCAATATAAATGCTACCGGAGTCAAAGCGGCACCCATGGAATGAACGTGGGAGATTCCTTCCGTAGGTTTCCATTAAAGACGCTCGATCAGTGCCTTTGTGTAGTCAGTCGTTGTGGCGTTGCCACCCAGATCCGGCGTCGTGACCTTCCCTTCACCGATCACGCTGCGAACCGAATGCCTGATCCTGTCAGCTGCGTCATTGAATTCCAGATAGTCCAGCATCATCGCAGAGGCCAACAGCAAGGCTGTGGGATTGGCGATGTTCTTCCCCTCGATATCAGGTGCGCTTCCGTGAACAGCCTCAAAAATTCCTCGGTTGTCACCAATATTGGCACCGGGCGCCAGGCCAAGCCCGCCGACAAGTCCGGCACACAAATCAGAAAGAATGTCGCCGAACAGATTCGTTGTGACAATGACATCAAAGCGGTGAGGGTTCATCACAAGCTGCATGGCACAGTTGTCCACGATCATTTCCTCTAGCTCGATATCAGGAAAGTCTTTCGCCACATCTCGAGCCACTTCAAGAAACAGCCCTGAGGTGGACTTCATGATATTGGCCTTGTGGACTACGGTTACCTTCTTTCTGTGTAGCTGCCGGGCAAGTTTGAAAGCATGCTTGATCACCCTGCTGGATCCTTTGCGGGTAACGACACTTTTTAGTTCTGCGCGTTCTCCATCCTCACTGCGTGTGTGACCAACGCCAGAGTAGAGCCCCTCCATGTTTTCACGGACAACGAGAATGTCGATATCACTGTATCGAACCGTCGCGCCGGGAATAGACAATGCGGGTCTGACATTGGCAAACAGGTCAAAATGTTGCCTTAGGGAAACGTTGACCGAGCTAAACCCTCGACCAATAGGCGTTGTGATGGGGCCCTTCAGCGCAACCGGGTGTTCTGCGATTTTTGCCAGAGTCTCTTCGGGAACAAGATCCAGACCCTGTTTTAGCGCCTCGCCACCAGCCAGGGCATACTCAAAGCTAAGACCACAATCGAGTTCTTCCAGGATGCGGATGGTGGCTTCCACTATGTCTGGGCCAATACCATCCCCCGGAAGTACAGTAACTATTGTCATATCAGATCAATTCAAACTATTGATCCAGCAAGTTACTTAATCTCAAGTAGTAACACCAGAAGAATCAGCAGCTTAGCCACTAGCCCAAATCAAACGCCTGCTCAAGTTCCTTACCTCGATTCGTCCAGGCATCATCGAATTCCGGGCGCCAGGCGCCGCCCACAACTTCCTTTACGGCAATCGCAAATGCATCGAACAGTTCACGATACATGCGGCTCTGCACGCTATAGGCAGTCTTGTGATTATTGTACTCAAATGTGACGTAGGCTGACTCTGCCCGAAGATCGTCTACCATCAGCAGCCGGGTGACTTCTTCCAGCATCCGTCCGCGGGTCAATTCATCCATGTGGATCATCAGCTCTTCCGCCGCCGGATTCATTCTGAAGAAATGCTCGTAAACCTTCCCATAGATGTCCGCATCGGACTCACTGAGCAATTCCAGGGATTCTGCAATAAGTTCGCTCATCAATTTACTTCTGCTTAAGATACACCCTCACTATAATGCTCTCTTTCACAAAAAAAGGCCTGATCTATGGCAAGGAAACAATCACGAGTGCTGGTACAACAGAAAATAGCCGCGGCGTCACTCTGCGGCGTCGTTTTGGCCGCAGCGGCATACCTATTCTGGATGACTGTAGACGATGCGCCCCAGGGCGAGTTCATCGAGGGCGAACATTACGTGCTGATTGATAATCCAAGAAGAATTCGATCTGACAAGATCGAGGTCATGGAGTTTTTTGGCTATGCCTGCGTACATTGCTACAACTTTGACCCTATTCTCGCTGAATGGGTTGAGAAAAAAGGTAATTCCATCAATTTCATACAGACCCCCGCCGTCTCCAGTGAGTACTGGCGTTTGCTCGGCCAAAACTTCCTGACCTACCAGGAATTAGATGAACTGGACAAATATCACACTGCTTTTTTCAGGACTCTACACGATGGAAGAAGAGTCTTTTCCGATGAGGAAAGCCTGGCCGAATTCTATGAACAACAGGGCGGAGATAAACAGACTTACATAGACGCCTTCAATTCTATAGAAGTTGCTTCAGCACTCTCCAAGGCAGATGGCATGGCGCGCCGAATGAAGGTCGTCATGGTTCCTTCAATCGTCATTCAGGGGAAGTACCTGGTGCGGACCTCAGGCAGTGTTGGCCCTAATCGAATGCTGGATGTGATGGACTATTTGCTGGCGATGGAAGAGTCTGATCGTACGGACATGCCCATAGGCCGGGAGCCACAGGGCGAAGCACAAGAGAACTAGTCAGAGATGTTGAGCCTGCTTTCAGGGTCGACGCGTTTGATACTAAAACTCTCGCCA
Organism: K189A clade bacterium; assembly: GCA_018607685.1. Classification (GTDB taxonomy): domain Bacteria; phylum Pseudomonadota; class Gammaproteobacteria; order Pseudomonadales; family Azotimanducaceae; genus UBA9659. The sequence continues at coordinate 10,157 of JABBBA010000040.1, forward strand.
GGATCGACGATGGGATTGTAGGGTCGACGACGAACAAATCGCATAGACGACATGTTCAGCTTCCAAGCCCTCACCTCAGCTCTAACCAGACGCATCTGAACGCCTGGGTCCTGGCTTGCTATCTTTTCTGCCTCTTCCAGCGAACTGGTTCGAAGCAGGACGACACCGAGCTCACCGGAGTCAACGTCATCCAACGTGCCCCCCATCACAAGAATGTCGTTAATATGCAGCCCTTTCAGGTATTCGTGATGCTTTTTAAGGCCCGGCTGATCTTCATAGGATATCGACTGATTCCAGGAAGCGCCCGGTAAGTATTTCAGCAGGAAGTAATTGGTATCCTCGGCTGTCGCCGCTCCAGGGATCTGCAGACAGACGAGACAAGCGCAGCTGAACAGGAAGCGTTTCACTTCTAATCGCTGATTTTTTTGTGAAGATGCGGCATCGAACTTGGATCTTTGGGATCCAGGAATCTCTTTTCAGTACCGGTACGAGTGACGTTCTCGTAGGTACCATCGTAGCGTTTCTCAAGCTTGGTGAATCCCAGGTTTTTTAACTCACTATTACCCGCCGGTGTATTCGCCATGGGCGCGGTGGTGATAATTTTCCTGACCGGCGAGGCCTCATCGGTCTCGCCTATATCCAACTTGGCCAGAAGACACAACTCACCCCAATTGCTCACCTGCTGCGAGATGCCGTGGACAACCTCAATGATCTGGCCATTCGCATCACAGTAATAGTCGTATCTTGCCAAGCCTTAACTCCTTGTGACCCACATTGATATT
>JABBBA010000093.1:0-7633 GCA_018607685.1 K189A clade bacterium
TTTTGAGCATGTGGACTTCTCTTTGGATCATGACGCAAGAATCACGGGGCACCATCTTGGTTGGGCCAGGAATCTTGGCGGTGAGCAGAGCGATCTTTTGACAGAATACGGTTTGCAGGCGCCAGGTCAGCATCGATCCAGCGAGTGGTGGCAAATTTACCAGCCACCTTATCCTGCAGAGATGCACTCCACATCGTTCGTGACCGGGCAAACCATCAGCTTCATTGAAGATTCTGTGAAAGATGAAAAACCGTTTGTTGCCTGGTGTTCATTCCCGGACCCGCACCACCCCATGACACCTCCGGGGGATTGGTTCTTCCGGCATAAACCGGAAGACATGGTGTTGCCGGAAAGCCGACACGACCCGCTTGAGGATGCACCCGCACACCTGGATGCGATCCGCAAAAAGCATCCGCGAGACCAAAGAAACTGGGTAGATCCCTGTGGCTATGGTGATGATGCCCTGCTTCGTCAGGCAATCGCCGCCACCTACGGCATGATTGAGATGATCGATGACGGCATTGGACAGGTCCTGGATAAGCTTGAGTCCCTGGGCGTTAGCGACAATACGATTGTGGTGTTCACGAGCGATCATGGCGACATGATGGGTGAGCATGGATTGTTTCTGAAAGGCTTTATGCACTATCGCGGCACACTGCAGGTACCGATGGTGATTGATGTGCCTGGAAAAATGGCGGGCAGAACCGATTCGCTGTCATCGAGTATCGACCTGGGCGTCACCCTGATGGATTTGTGTCACCTGAAACCTTATGCGGGTATACAGGGACAATCGCTTGCCCCTATTCTGGATGAGAGTGTTGCGGTCGTGCGTGATCATGTATTGATTGAGGATGATCTTCCTGATCTCACCGCGACCCTGGCGCCGTTTCCTGGGAAGACACGTACTGTCATCACCAATGACTATCGATTTACCCGAAATAGTGATGGTGAAGAGCAACTGTTCAACTTAAAAACAGATCCGGATGAGATGGAAAATCTCAGGAAGCGGGATAAGGCCGGACGTCTAGAAATGGTTGAGAAACTGATGGTGGCAATGCTGGCCGCCGATGACGCCAATCGAGGCGCACCTTCGACGGAATAACAATTCGGTCAGCTGTTGTTTCGTTCTTTGATGAAGCTGGCGACCTTGTCGAGAGCATCATCGGTTTCCGGCAGATTGTCGAACCCCTGGAAGACATGCACCAACGTTGGCCAGACCTGGAGGGTGACCTCGCTGCCTTCGTGTCTTGCTTTGTTGGTATAGCGCTGGGCATCTCCATACAGCATCTCATGTCGACTGACCTGGATCAGGGTCGCTGGAAGATTGGCAAGATTTCCCAGCAAAGGTGATAACTCCGGGTCGTTGGCGGGCTTACCCCCCTGAAATCGGCTTGCCAGTATTCGAATGATGGCGGGAATTTTCAGCAGCCTGCCAATGCTGGGACCAAGAAAATGATCAGTCTCGATGTTTTCTTTCCAGCTGGGGCTGCTCATCGTCGAATCGGTTGATGGCGCAAATGCGATGGCGCCATCGGCAGCTCTCAGCCCATTGTTCCGTGCCCATGCAATAACAGCCAGTGTGAGGCTGCCACCGGCGGAGTCTCCCGCCACGTAAAGTTTCGACGGCGGTCCTTCAGTACCCGGGCCATTCGCAAGAATCCATTGATAGGCGGTTCTTGCGTCCTCATGGCAGTGGATGATTTTGAATTCAGGCTGCATTCGGTAGTCGATCGCCAGCACAGCCGCGCCGGTTCGTTTTGAAATCTCGGCCGTCAGGAATCGATGTGTTTTCGGGCTGCCTACCAGAAAAGCGCCGCCGTGAAGAAAGAGTACGCGAAGGTTGGGGTCAGCACCTTCAGCGAGGACCCATTCGCCCGGGATGCCAGAGACATCGACGGGCTGGGTTTCTACATCGACCTCTCGGGCAAAGACCTTCTCGAACCGTTCACGTCCTGTCCGGATATCTCTGGCGGCTGGCTGGCCGTGATAATCAGCCAGGGCCTTCACGACCACATTATGTTGTTCGCTTACTTCGTGGGCGCCAATGACCAGTGGATCTTCAGGATGGTCGAAGTGGCTCATGTCCGGCGCAGACCAGATAAAACCGAGGTAAAGAAGAACGGCAACAACAGCCGTCAGAATGAGTAGAAGTATGGTCATTTAAATTACCTGAAGAAGAGATACAAACACTGAGTGCCGCGCACTATTTCACAAGAATACATTTTCGCCTACCCCGCGCTATTGACTCTGGCCATTGCTCTCTGGAAATGGATCTCGCATGCCAGGCTCCAAAGGAATCTCGAATGAGTTCAGTGTTAATGAGATCAGGCAGTAGTAACCGACGGTCGCCACCAGTTCAATCATTGCTGTTTCCCCGAAAACCTCCAGGCCATGTGCGTAGGTGTCATCCAGTATGCGATGTTGGTTGAGCATCTGGGACGCGATCGAGTAGGAAAGTTGCTCATCACCGGCAAAGTCGGGGTGTTCTCCTACAGCCAGTTGATCCAGGGCCTGCTCGGAAACACCTGCTTTAATGGCGAGTGCCCGATGGGCCGAGAACTCGAAGCGGGATCTATGGTGAACGCCTACTGTGCAGATGGCGACTTCCTGAACGTTCGGGGCGAGCGATGTGTTGAATCGAATCGCTTCGCCTACTTGCTGAATCGCCTGTCCTACACTGGGTGCGCGCACCCAGGCACCGAATGGGCCAATCATTCCTATACCAGGACGGCCCTTTCCACGTGGGCCGTCTTCAATTGCATCAAGCACCGTTCGTTGTTCGACGTTCAGATCATCCCGTTCTATTGGTGATAATCGCATTTAGTTTCTCCTGATGTTTTCCCGAGTCTGATCACACAGTTATACCGTTAGTTGGTGTACAGTACGAGGGTTTCAATAAATGATCAGCATGCTGGAGGACTAATGGCCTTACCCGAATTCCCACAAGGCTTTACGCCTGAATTCCTAACAGAATCTTTAAGGGGAAATTTTCTTCCGGAAGGAACTATCATCACCCATGCTTCCCGGTCTCCTCTGGGAGAAGGCACCGGCATGATGGCGGACATTGCAATGCTTGAGCTTACCTATGAAGGGAACAGCGAAGGTCTGCCGAAATGTATCATCGCGAAGTACGCCTCCGAGAACCCGACTAATCGCCAGGTTGCGATGCTCTATAACCTGTACGAACGGGAAACCCGATTTTCGAACGAGCTGGATCCGCTGACGGAAGCGCGTTGCCCTGAATTTTACTTCACGGGTCTTGATGAGGAGAACTTTGTCATCCTGATGGAGGACATGACTGATTATGAGGTCGGTAACCAGGCCAAAGGCGCAACGCTTAACCAGACAGAGCTTGCGATAGACGAGCTGGCCAAACTACATGCGTCATTCTGGGAGAAGGTCGATCATCTCGAGTGGGTTCCGGGTATTGCAGACAGCTACCACGCGGACAATATGAATAACCTGGCCAATTCAGGTTGGGACACCATGGTAGCGACGTTTGGTGACTTTATACCGGAACATATTCGGGCGCAGCGTGACAGGTTTCTGGCAGCGATTCCTGCGCTGCAGGCCGAGCGCATGAGTGCACCCATAACGCTTTGCCATGGCGATTTTCGTATGGAGAACCTGCTCTACGGTGTTCAGCCGGAACATCACCCGGTGTCGGTGATTGACTGGCAGGGTCCCCTTAAAGGACGCGGCATGTTCGATGTTGCGCTGTTTCTTGGTCAGAGCACCCAGGTTGAGGTCAGGCAAGCGCACGAGCGGCAGATATTGGAGAGATACCTTGACGGTCTTGTGAGCAGGGGAGTGTCCGGGCTGACCTTTGATGATCTGTGGAAAGACTACCGCAATTGCATGTTGTATGACTGGGTTTATGCGGCGGTAGTGGCAGGTACGCTGGATACCACTAACGAAGCAGGTTTTGCCTGGATGTCACAGATGATTGCAAGGCAGGTTGCCGCCAGTGATGACCTTGATGTGTTTGGCTTGCTCCCGTAATTCCGTTACCCTGCGCGCAACCGACCTGGCTGTTCTCCGGACATCCGTCTGATTCGTGGTCTTCCACAGAACTTTTGAGCTCATCAGGTCATTAAATAAAGGAATCTGGAGAGTATATGAAAGTTGAAGACCATGCCGTGGTGTTGATCCACTATGTCCTGACCAATGACGATAAAGAAGTATTGGATTCATCAGAGGGACAGGAGCCCCTTGCCTATCTACATGGCACCGGCCATTTGATTCCTGGGCTGGAAGCGCAGCTGCTGGGTAAAGCCGCTGGTGACAAGATGCAGGTGACGGTTGAACCAGTAGATGGTTACGGCGAGTTTAATGAGGAAATGGTGCAGACTATTCCCCGGAATGTGTTCGAGGGTGTTGAGACAATTGAGCCGGGGATGCAATTTCAGACAGCCAATGAAGACGGCTCCGGTGGGCAGACGGTTACCGTGGTCAGCGCCGAGAATGATGAGGTGACGATTGATGGCAACCATCCCCTGGCAGGCCTCACGCTGCATTTCGCTGTCGATATTGTTGAAGTTCGAGAGGCTAGTGCCGAAGAGCTTGAGCACGGGCACGTCCACTAGGCTTTTACCAGGCATTCACCAGGCATTCACCAGGCATTCACTCAAAATGGATAGTCGCGCCGGTTGGTCTCCTGAAGACTAGTCGGCCAGCCTGACGATAATACCGGCGTTGGCAATGATGATTGCGTCCTTGCCATCGTCCGCCGGTATCTCTAATCCACCTTTCTGAATCGAGATGTTCACCGTGCCGTACGGTAGTGCTGCTGCGACTCGGGCGGGATCTACCTTGTCCGGTTCCGGTACGCCGATCAGTAAATCAATGAACATGTCATCTGCGGTCTTTCCCAGCGGCGCAAAAAAGTGAAGGCTGGAATGATGGATTGCATCGAATACAGCTCGCTCTGCTGCCTGCGTATAGTCACTGCCATGCACATCCGTGCCCATTCCCATTTCGGTAACGTATCTCGTTTTCATCTGTAAACTCTACTATTCTGTGAATGGTTCCCACCCTAATGCAGCAACCCGCAAGGAGCAAAGGAAATGAAAATTGGTGCAGTATTTCCCCATCTGGAAATTGGGCATGATCCGGTAGTTATTCGGGACTGGGCCCAGGCCGCGGAAGAAATTGGCTACTCACATTTGCTGGTGTACGACCACGTAATAGGTGCGGTGCATGAAGGACGGGAGCCCAAACTCTGGGGACCCTACACAGAAGAATCGTCTTTTCACGAACTGTTTGTTTTGTTCGGCTTTTTTGCGGCCTGTACGAAGCGGGTAGGTCTCGCGAGCGGCGTACTGATCCTGCCCCAGCGTCAAACGGTACTGGTTGCCAAACAGGCGGCGGAAGTCGACATTCTTTCAGGCGGCCGCCTGCGACTGGGTGTCGGTACCGGTTGGAATTATGTCGAATACGACAGCCTTAACGAGAACTTCCACGATCGCGGTCGGCGGCAGGTTGAGCAGGTTGAGTTGATGAGGAAGCTCTGGCAGGAACCCGTACTCAGTTTTGAAGGTGAACATCACAAGGTAGAGCGGGCAGGCCTGAAGCCATTACCTGGCCGGCAGATTCCAGTCTGGTTCGGCGGCTTTTCCGATGTCGTGTTCAAGCGGGCGGCGGAGATTGGCGATGGGTTTATTTTTGGCAGCGGCCAGAAAGAGAACCTGGAAGCGATGGAGCTACTGCAGGGCCACCTGGAAACTAACGGCCGCAACCTTGATGAGTTTGGTGTTGAAGCGCTTCTGAACTACCAATCCGGACCTGACCAATGGGCCGAGGAAGTCCAGGCCTGGCAGGACATCGGTGCAGATTATGTGTCAATGCGTGGGATGGCACTGCGAGGTCAGGGTGAAGGCCTGAAGTCCCCCCAGGAGCACATCGATATCCTCTCAACCTACTGGAACGTCGTCGGCGAACTCTCGGACTAAACTTCGCCGTCAATAAGGGGACGCAGCACAATTACCTGTCTGACTTTACCTGGGACAGTAGGAATTTGCTGCAGCTCCGTCTGGCCTCATTACGTAAATGTGCTGCGTCCCCATTTTGGAAATGTGCTGCGTCCCCATTTTCCCCATTTTGTCGTCAGTGGATTCAGGCTTCGGGGTTTGATGCAGGCGGTGGTGTGGGTTGTTCCAGTTTTGGTATTCGGCGGAACAGTTTGCCCAGATCGTCCAGAATCAGATACCCGGACGGTACGACCAGTAGTGTGATGACGGTGGCAAACATAACCCCAAATGCTAGCGAAACTGCCATGGGAACAAGAAACTGGGCGCCGACGCTCTTGTTGAACATCAATGGGGCGAGGCCAACAAATGTGGTGAGGGACGTCAGTACAATCGGGCGGCAACGTGAAATCGAGGCCTGCAGTACAGAGTCCCGAAGACTTTCGCCGATCGAGCGGCGAAAGTTTATGCTATGGACCAGCACCAGGCTTGAGTTCACTACCACTCCTGTTGCCGCAACAAACCCCAGGCCAGACATCATTGCCAGGCCGGAGACGAAACCAAATGTTTTCATGATCAGGTGTCCCCAGATTGCACCCATAAAGGCAAAGGGGATGACGCTCATGATGATGAGCGGTTGCAGGTAGGAGCGAAGTGGAATCGCCAGCAGGGCGAAGATGACGAATAGCGCCATGGCGAAAAGGGGTATCAGACTTGATGTGGTTTCCGATTGCTCCGCCTGGGCGCCTTCCATGCTGTAGGAAACCCGGGGATACGGCGTAAGGATTTCCTGGATGGGTCCGGCCCGGAGATTGCCCAATACTTCATTGGCTGTAATCTGCGTCCGGTCGACATCGGCGACTACGTTTACAACGCGGCGGTTGTCTGCTCGACGTATTGTGGAAAACCCTCTACCCAGATCGGCCTTTGCCACTGTCGCAAATGGAACTTCTGAGCCATCGGGTGTTCGGATTCTCATCGAGTCCAGAGACCCAAGAGAGCGTCTTTCCTTTTCCGTGTAGCGCACCATCACGCGCACATCGTCCCTGCCGCGTTGAATCCTCTGTGCTTCTTCGCCGTAGTAAGCCTGCCGAACCTGCCTGGCCAGACTGCCCAGCGTTAATCCCAGTGCCTCACCGGAAGGCAGGATTGAGAGCTTCATCTCCTGTTTACCCGAGCGGAAAGAATCGGTGATGTCGATTACGCCGGGATACTCGCCGAGTTTGTATCTTAGCTTCTCTGCAATAATCCTGAGCTCTTCAACATTGTCCCCTTCGAGCTGAATATCAATGGCATTTCCAGCTGTAATAAACGAATAACCGAACTTCAGTTCCACCGCCTCTGCAATGGAGCCTGTCGACTGTCGCCACATGTCGGCAACCTCACGGGTCGACAATGCCCGGGATTCCGACGGTGTTAACTGGAGGATAACTTCTCCTATGTGACTCTTGGATGTAAGGCCTGGGCCGCTACTGATCGTTGGGGGGCCGTCTCCGGCTGAGGGTTGATCGCCCACGGCGGACAGAATTTGTCTTACAGGTGGTGCCTCGGCGTATTCCTCATTTAGCCGTGACTTTAAGTTTTCTGCGGATTGCTCGATTTTAAGAATGGCGTCGGCAGTGTTGAGGGCGCTGGTACCAAGGGGCATCGTCAGGCTGGCGATTACC
>JABBBA010000093.1:7643-10817 GCA_018607685.1 K189A clade bacterium
GAGGAGAGAGGTGGAAAGAACGAGAAAGGCAGGCGACCACTCGCAACGATTGCAAAGGCAGATAAAAGCGCGGCAAATGCGATGGCGACGGTGATGTAACGGGCCCTCAGCGCTGTTTCTGCCAGGGCTCTAAACTGATTGTCGATAAGGCGTTCCAGTCCATTGGCGAAGAACTGCTGGAATCGCATAACCCTTGTGGCTATCGGTTCAAAATATCCGGCGGCATGAATAGCAAACAAAACCGTAGCAACACCCACCGCAAGCGCGATATAGGTTCGCAGGTCCCAGGTAATGGCGAGCAGCAATACTGCTACGAACGGCACCAGTATCAGGCCGACTTCACCGGCATTGGTGCTGACCTTGTTGTGACCAAGGTGTGCTGGCAGCACCAGTTGCGATTCAATTAACGAAAACATCAGGCAACACATGACGGTTGTGGCAATCACACCCATGATTTGGCCCATGGTGCCCACACCAAACATCAAAGGCATAAAGGCGGCAACGGTCGTCAATACGCCGAACGTAACTGGAATAGTGACGCGCTGGGCACCTTCAATGGCCCCGGAAAGCTGTCGGACGCCCTCCTGGTGCCTTGAGTGAACACTTTCTCCGACGACGATGGCGTCATCTACCAGAATACCGAGTACCAGGATCAAACCAAATAATGTGATGACATCTATAGACAGGCCAATGGCGTTGATCAGGAAAAGTGCGCCCAGAAAAGCGACCGGCACACCAAGACTGACCCAGAACGCGAGTCGCGGTCTCAGGAACAGTGAAAGCACAATCAGCACCATGAGAAACCCCTGGCGGGCGCTTTTTAGTAGTATGTCCAGACGATCAGTCAGGATTAGAGAACCGTCATTCCAGATAGTGAGGTTCACGCCCTCGGGTAGTCGATGCTGTACATCTTTTACGTATTGCTTGGCGGCGCCGCTGATTTCCTCGAGATCCTGTTCACCGATTCTCGCGACACGAATCATTGCCGCCGGTTTGCCATTGAAACGCAGGGATTGGTCGGTATCTGCGAATCCGTCAATCACGGTTGCAACATCTTTTAGCAGAACCCTTGTACCATCTGCGCGGCGGGTGACGACAAGGTCCTCGAACTCATGCCCCCAGTAAGCCTGGCCCTTTGTGCGTAAAAGAATTTCACCGGCGTTGGTCTTGATGGACCCGCCGGGCAGGTCAAGTGAGCCCGAGCGGACCGCTGCTGCTACCTGGTCGAAGGTAAGGTTGTTTCTTCGAAGGGAAGCCTCCGAGACTTCGATTGAAATTTCGTAGGGTCGGGTATTGGCAACGCTGACCTGGGTAATATTTGGCAGTTGCGCTATGTCGTCGCGTACCTGCTGGCCGAGTTGTTTCAATGTTCGCTCATCTTCAGGACCGGTGATGGCAATATCCAGAACGTTTCTCACTCGTTCAACCAGGTTGATGATCGGCTTCTCGGTTTCCTCGGGGAAGGTATCGATCGCGTCTACACGATTTTTTACATCGTCGAGAGCCTTGGACTCATCAGCGCCCTCGTACAATTCAACAGAGACAGAACACAGGCCTTCGTTAGCGTTGGATCGAATTTGCTTGACGCCTTCAATGCCTTCGAGGGCCTCCTCAATTCGTATACATACGCCATCTTCGACTTCTTCGGGCGCAGCACCAAGATACGGAACGCTGATGCTGATGACGGGAATATTGATATCCGGGAACGATTTTCTCGGCATGTTCGGCAGCGTTACCAATCCAGCGAGAATGATCAATCCCATCAGAAGGTTTGCCGCGACGTGGTTGTTCGCGAACCAGGCAATAATGGGTTTCATGAGGACACCACGTCTGTTTCTGTCACGGGTTCCACCAGCATCCCCTCAACCGCGTTGCTCACCGTCGACAGACATATAGTTTCGCCAGACTTGAAGCCACTTGTGATGTAAACGTCTTCCTCCACCATGCGCAGGATATCCACATCCCTGAACTGGAGCCTGTTCTCACTGCTTAGGACATAAATCTGTTCATTGGTCTGCAGTGCTGATCTTGGCACCACGTAAACGTTGTCCACGTTGTTACCGATAATTTCAGCTTCAACAAATAGACCAATGGCCAGTGGAGGTCGGTTCCCTGAACGTTCGTAGGGTGCCTCAACCTGGGCGACTACATTGACCATGCGGGTCATAGGGTCGAGCTCTCCCTCCGTTCGAACAACTTTGCCTTCCCAGGTATGGTCTGCACCGGCAAATCGGGCTCGCAGTATCGCGGTGGGTTGATTGGGAGACGCCTGGCCAGCCAGGGGCAGGTCCAGGTGGGCGAGTTCTTCATCGTGCAGGGGTAATCTCACCTCTGCGAAATCAGTGGCATACAGGTTTGCAATGGGTGCACCTCGAGTCACGAACTGGCCAATGTCCACACGCTTTGATCGAACCCTGCCGTCATAAGGAGCCTTGATCTTCGTCCTGGAAATGTCACGCTCTGCGCGGGACAGTCTGGCCATGGCTTCACGAATCGATGCCTGTGCGAATCTCAACCGGTTGAGGGCATCATCCTGCTGTGACTGACTGGCCGATTGTTGCTTGGCCAGGTCCAGGAGTCGTTCGTGGGCCTTCTTCGCGTTGGTGAGCTCACTCTTGGCCGATGCCAGGGATGCCCGGGCCTGCTCCAGTGCCACTTCATAATCCAGGGGGTCGATCTCCAGGAGTATTGCTCCTTTTTGGATAAATCCACCACTCACCATCGATGGTGAGATTTTGATGACTCGCCCGGAGACTTCAGGAATAAGCTCACTTTCGGTCCGGGGCAGAACAGAGCCATAGGTCAGAACGGACAGTTGTACGGTTTCACTCGTTGCGACCCAGGTGCGTACGAGGGGTGCTGTACTGACAGGGGGCTTCTGGTCGAGTGTTGGACCGGTTTTGATAATGATCCCCATCGTGATGAAACCCGCGAAAAGTATGCCGATGGGAGGTAGTAAACGCTTAATCATGTAATTGCCTTTCGTTGTGCTGTGCTAATCCAGCTTCTGCGTAGTCGATCATCCGTTCGATGCCGGAAATGAACGTAGCTTGGGAAGATTCAGTTCCGAGTGGAGCATTGAATTGGAGCAGGTGGATCATGGATCCGATCATAAAATGGAATCGCCAGCGGAGTTCGTCGGCCGGTACATCTGGAAATATCTCGGCGATGGCG
>JABBBA010000179.1 GCA_018607685.1 K189A clade bacterium
ACTAACCCGGGGCGCCAGCTTTCTCTTACCAAATGCCCGACCACTGAAGTAGGCGCCAATGTCTGCGCCCCATATCAAGAAAAACAGCAGGCAAATCAGGTAGTTGCTTTCCGCATAGCGCTTAAGCTCGATCAATGCGACGAACCCCGGAACCAGGGCAACAACACCAATAATCATTATGACTGCCGAACTACCCCATAGTTCATCCAGCCTTGGATAATTAACCACCAGCACAAATGCAATCACCCACCAGAGACTGCTGAGCAACAGCACGGGCGTTACAGGGGCAAAGTAGGCAGCCAACATGGCGAAGGCGATGAGCAGAGCGTAAAGGTATCTGTTCCTGCTGGACAAATTAGCAAGATTGCCCCATTCCCAGGCGGCAATGGTAAGGACAGCGCCCACGAACAGGCAAAACTCAAAGTGAGGTAGCAGGAAAACACACGCCAATACGATTGGCGCGAGTATGATGGCTGTGATGATGCGCTGTCGTAGCATCGGCGCCCGCTAGAAGTCCATCAAATCAGCTTCTTTTGCATCCAGTGCTGAGTCGATTTGTTTGACTTTGGCGTCGGTAAGCTTTTGTACCAGTTCCTCACCCCGACGCTGCTCATCCTCTGTGATTTCCTTTTCCTTGAGGTATTCCTTCAGGTCACTGTTAGCATCACGTCGAATATTTCGTATCGCGATCCGCGCATGTTCAGCTTCCGCCTTCGCGACCTTGGTCAGATCGCGTCGGTTTTCTTCAGTCAACGGAGGCATCGGTAGCCTGACATTGTCCGATGACGTACTCGGATTTAACCCAAGGTCCGATTTAAGGATGGCTCTTTCTACGTCGGGGATAATCGGCTTTTCCCAGGGGGAAATAACCAGGGTTCGCGCATCTTCAACAGTAATGTTGGCAAGCTGATTCAATGGTGTATCTGTACCGTAATAATTTACAGAGATACCATCGAGCAGGCTTGGGTGCGCCCTGCCGGTCCGGATTCTTGCAAACGCCGCATCAAGTGACAGAAGCGACTTGTCCATTCGCTCTTCAGCATCTTGCCTAATGTCCTCAATCATATTTGTTCCCTCTTCTTACAACACACTCAGCCTTTTTAAGACCCACTGAAAGTGATCGCTTTAGCTAACGTTGTTAGCAATCAATGTCCCTTCATCTTCACCGACAACTGCATTTCGGAGCGCACCGGTTTGCTCCATCGCAAACACCCGCAACGGCATATCGTGATCACGCGCCAGGCAAATAGCGGTCAGATCCATAACCCCGAGTTGCTTTTCAAGCACTTCATCGTAGGTTAAATAATCATATCGGGTTGCTGTCTTATCGAGAACCGGGTCTGCAGAATAGACCCCATCCACTTTGGTCGCCTTCAGAACGATATCTGCATCTACTTCGATGCCGCGCAGACAGGCTGCAGAGTCAGTTGTGAAAAACGGATTACCCGTCCCTGCGGAGAAGATCACAACGTTGTTCTCCTCAAGATGACGAATAGCAAGACGTCGGTCATAGTGTTCAACAACACCGCTCATCGGAATGGCAGACATGACAACCGTATGAATATTGGCGCGTTCCAATGCATCGCGCATCGCCAGCGCATTCATGACTGTCGCGAGCATTCCCATGTGATCGCCGGTGACCCGATCAAGGCCGGCAGCATTGAGCGCCGCACCTCGAAACAAGTTGCCGCCGCCGATCACAAGACCTACCTGAACCCCGATACCCACCAGCTGACCAATTTCAAGCGCGGTCCTGTCGAGTATTTTCGGGTCTATTCCAACGCTACCATCACCCAATGCTTCTCCGGATAACTTGAGTAGTATCCGTTTGTATTTCGGCGTGGTTTTGCTTTGTGGCATCGGCTTTCCTGGGCTTCTCTGATGGGTCCTAGTTACCTAACTGCTTTTGTACTTCGGCAGCAAAATCTTCTTCCTCTTTCTCGATGCCTTCACCGACTTCGTATCTTACAAAACGATTAACGACGGCACCTTCCTTTTTAAGCAGGGCAGCAATCTTGATGTCACCATCCTTCACAAAGGCTTGCTCCAGAAGACTTATTTCTGCGAGGTACTTCCTGATACGTCCATCGATCATCTTTTCAACGATTTCCGGTGGCTTTCCTGAATCCTGAGCCTGAGCGGTATAAATTTCACGCTCTTTAGCGACGAGATCCGCAGGAGCATCATCCGGGCTGACAACCGTTGGGTTCATGGCAGCAATGTGCATCGCAACGTCCTTTCCAAGGTCTTCGCTGCCGCCTTCCATGGAAAGCATGACACCGATCCTGCCATTGGTATGGACATATCCGACAACTGTACCCTCATCTTTGAAGACTTCTGCTCGTCTGATGGCGATATTTTCTCCAATTTTCTGTACAAGATTTTCCCGGTCTGTTTCAAGACCCAGAGCTTCGATATCGGATTCCCCTGATTCAAAGACCTTGTCAGTAACCATCTTTACAAATGCAATGAAGCTTTCATCCCTGGCGGCGAAATCTGTTTCGCAATTGACTTCGACAAGAACGCCAGTTCCGCCATCGACCTTGCTGCTGAGCAAACCGTCAGACGCAATTCGCCCGGCTTTTTTTGCAGCCTTCATGCCACTGGACTTACGAAGGTTTTCGATTGCCGCCTCCATGTCGCCATCTGACTCTACAAGGGCTTTCTTACAATCCATCATACCCAGGCCCGTTCGTTCCCTGAGCTCTTTTACCATTGATGCTGAAACAGCAGCCATCACTAGATCCTCATTAAGCTTAACGTTGATATGGCCAACGGAAGTTGGCCACTAGTTGAATAATATTACTGAACTGGTCTACTCGGCTTTTTCAGGCTCGGCTGCAGCAGGTTCCACTGCGGCAGTATCCACTGGGGCTTCTGCCGCTGCTTCCACAACCGGTTCGGCTTCAGTTTTTGCTTCCGTATCCGCTGCAGCTTCCACCTCAACGAACTCATCGGCGCTGACCTCTCCCTGGAATTCAGCCTTGCCTGCTATCGCAGCATCAGCAATAGCCGCTACAAAGAGGCGAATAGACCGAATCGCATCATCGTTGCCAGGAATGACGTAATCAATACCATCAGGGTTACTGTTGGTATCAACGATTCCGATGACAGGGATACGCAGTTTTCTGGCTTCCGTGATGGCGATGCTCTCGTGGTCTACATCAACAACAAACAGAACATCAGGCAGTCCGCCCATCTCCTTAATTCCACCAAGACCCGACTCCAGCTTTTCCAGGTCACGCTGACGTGAAAGGGCTTCTTTTTTAGTCAGCTTTTCGAATGTGCCGTCAGCAGACTGGCTTTCCAGGTCTCTCAGACGACGGATGGATTGACGAATTGTTTTATAGTTCGTCAACATGCCACCCAACCAACGCTTATCAACGTATGGCATTCCTGCTCGCTCGGCGTTTTCCTTGACGACCTTACCGGCGCTTCGCTTGGTGCCAACGAACAGAATCTTGTTCTTATTCGCCGCTGTGCGATGGACAAAGGCAATAGCCTCGTCCAGTGCTGGAACAGTCTTTTCAAGGTTGATGATGTGGATATTGTTTCTGGCTCCAAAAATGAATTCATTCATCTTGGGATTCCAGTATCTGGTCTGGTGACCAAAGTGCGCGCCCGCCTCAAGCAGGTCCCGCATAGATACGCTAGACATAGTCTCTCCGAATTGTATGGGTTAGGCCTCCACACGCCCCATAATTCAACCATTTCAAGGACTTAGCCCTTTAGTGGCACCCGAATTATGTGTCGGTGTGTGTGAGTATTTTTAAGTTTACGCTCGAGGTTGCCCTCTTTGCGCGGCGCTTTATACCATAAATTGAACCAAAGTGGGAGATTCTCAGTTGACCAGGGACGTCATCCACTAACGTGTTCACCTCGAACTAACCACCCATTTCGAGCAAGAACAGGTTGTCATCTGGTATAGTGCGCTGCTCATTTTGACGCACCTGCATTCATGACAATAGAAATCAAAGACAGCGAAGCCATCGAGAAGATGCGTATCGTGGGTGCGCTGGCCGCCCGACAGCTCGAAATGATCGAAGAGCATATCAAACCAGGTATCACCACCGGTGAGCTGGACCGTATCTGTCATGAATACACCATAAAGGAACAGGACGCGATACCGGCCCCACTGAATTACCGCGGCTTCCCAAAATCCATTTGCACATCCGTAAACCACGTCGTGTGCCACGGTATACCCAGCGATGACAAGGTGTTGAAAAGTGGTGACATCATCAATGTTGACGTCACCCTCATCAAGGACGAATACCACGGCGATACCAGCAAAACCTTCATCGTAGGAAAAGGGGGCGTTCTTGCGGAGCGGTTAACACAGGTCTGCAAGGAAAGCCTGTATCTCGGCATACAGGCCGTAAAGCCAGGCGCGCACTTTGGCGACATCGGGGCAGCGATCCAGCCCTTTGTCGAAAAAAACCGCTTTTCTATCGTTCGGGAATACTGCGGCCATGGCATTGGCAAGGTGTTTCATGACGAGCCACAGGTTTTGCACTACGGCAAGAAAGGAACGGGTCCGGAATTGAAACCCGGCATGACATTCACGATAGAGCCTATGATCAACGCAGGTAAAGCTGCGGTTAAATTGCTACCGGACCAATGGACCGTGGTCACGAAAGACCACAAGCTGACTGCCCAATGGGAACATACGATTGCCGTAACCGAGACGGGATACGAAATTCTAACCCTGCGTAATGACGATACTATCCCTCGCTGCGCATAAAACGAGCACCTGAACGATGATTTTCAATCATCTTGTTGATGAACTGAGTTCCGGTCTGGAAAACAGCAAACAATCCATTCCCAAATTCAAGGATACACTTGAAAAAGCCCGCTCGATTCTTGGCGAAAAATTTGAAGCAGGCGTCAGTACCGACACGCTAATCCAGGCACATTCTGATTTCATGGATGACATCATGCGGTTGGCATGGAACCGCTTTAACTGGGCTGAAAACAAAACCAGCTGGCGCAAGTCACGCATCGCGCTTATCGCCGTCGGTGGCTACGGTCGCCGGGAACTCCTGCCAAATTCTGACATCGATCTGCTCATACTACTGGAGCGTAACAACCAGAGTGCGCATCGGGAAAATCTCCAGAGTTTCACGACCCTGCTGTGGGATATCGGGCTGGAGGTCGGGCACAGCGTTAGATCCATTGCTGAATGCAAACCGGGCGCCCTGCATGACGTGACAATACTGACGGCCATGATGGAGTCCCGGACAATCCTCGGAGACCCGGATCTTTGCCAGAAGATGCAACAAAAAATTGCACCAACCAGGTCCTGGTCTGCGAAAGCGTTTTATCTCGCTAAACGGCAGGAACAAAAAGACCGACATGAGAAATCAAACCATACTGAATACAGCCTGGAACCCAACGTCAAAACGTCCCCCGGTGGTCTTCGCGATATTCAAACACTGACCTGGATTGCAAGACGCCGTTACGGCACACAAAACATTACCGAACTCGCGGAACAGGACATCCTGACGCAGGAAGAAAGCGAAGAGCTGATCAAGGCGCAAAGCCACCTCTGGAGGATTCGGTTCGCACTGCACATTCATACCAATAAGGACGAAAATCGTCTTTCCTTTGAGTATCAACAGGTTCTGGCCAGCCAATTTGGGTTTGAGGACAAGGATCAGCTCGCCGTAGAACAATTCATGAAGAGCTATTATCGAACGGCGCACCGTATCAACACGATTAACGAGACACTATTGCAGCATTTTGACGAGGTTCTCGTCCAGGACAAGACTCGATTGTTAGTAAGACCCGTGAACGAACGCTTCCGCCTGGTGAACAACCTCCTGGAGGTCACTACCGAGAAAGTATTCGTCAACGAGCCTTCCGCTTTGCTCGAAATGTTCGTTATCGTCGGTTCCGACGAGTCAATCGAGGGTTTTCGAGCATCAACAATCAGGCTCGCCAGGCATCACGCCCACCTGATCAACAAGCAATTCCGCGAGAATCCGAAGAACGCTGAACTCTTCATGAAGCTACTCGGGAGCCGCAATCACCTGTTCACCCAACTCAGACGAATGGAAAGATGGGGGATACTCGGTGCGTACCTACCCGAATTTGGCCGTGTTGTTGGCCAGATGCAGTTCGACCTGTTTCATATCTATACCGTAGACGCACACACGCTTCAGGTTGTTCGTAATATGCGTCGCTTCCGCTACAAGACCAACGAGCAGCAATTTCCTATAGCAGCACATATCCATCCGCGGCTACCAAAGGTTGAACTGCTCTATATTGCCGGCCTGTATCACGATATTGCCAAAGGTATGGGCGGAGACCATTCAGAACTTGGAATCGAAATCGCCAGAGCATTCTGCGAGCGACACAAGTTAGGAAAATGGGACACCAATCTCGTCTGCTGGCTGGTCAAGAATCACCTGGTGATGTCGACGACGGCACAACGGACAGACATTCAAGATCCGGAGATCATCCATGAATTCGCGCGTTTTGTCGGGGAACAGGTTCGTCTGGACTATCTCTACGCGCTTACCGTCGCGGATATCAATGCGACCAACCCAACGCTCTGGAACGGATGGCGCGCCTCACTCATGAGCCAACTCTACTCGGAAACCAAAAAGGCGCTGCGCCACGGACTGGAAAAACCGATAGATCGCCATGAATACGTCCAGGACGTGCAGCAGCAGGCGCTGGAAAAGCTTGAAGAACATAATATTGACAGCAGCCTTGTACGCGCCATGTGGAACCAGGTCGACGAGGATTATTTTGTGCGGGAACGGGTCTCGGACATCGTCTGGCACGCCGAGGCGATTTTCAAGCAGAAAGACAATGACGGCCCTATCGTCCTAATTCAAGATGATATCTCTCGAACGACCGATACCGGGTTTACACAGATTTTCATCCAAACCCGTGACAGCAAGAGCCTATTCGTTTCGATCCTGGCGGCAATTGATCAGCTCGACCTGAGTATCGTGGATGCGCGCATTGCAACTTCGGCGAGCGGACTGACATTCAATACATTCACTGTCCTCGAGAACGACGGTCAGCCGGTCGGCGAAAAAACCTCTCGCGTAGAAAAAATTCGCAGCACAATCACAAAATTTCTCAATCAGGGCACGACCGAATATCGGTTGAAGCGGCGTGTACCGCGCCTGATGAAACAGTTCAAGCAGAAGACCCAGGTAACCATTAGCCCCGCTCCAAATCACAACGCAACGTCGCTTGAAGTCACAACACCAGACCGACCAGGCTTACTGGCGGTGCTATCCAGAGTGTTTGTCGACATTGGTATCTCCGTGATTTCCGCGAGGGTCACAACACTGGGAGAAAAGGTCGAGGACGTGTTCTATATCACCGACCAGAATGGAGCCCCTATCACGGACCCTGCCTCTATCGAACATATTACCGATCAGATTTGTAAAGCAATCGATCAGCATGTCGAACAGGCAGCCTAAAGCCAGGTGTCACGACAAGACGGGTCCCAGGAATTCAAATGAACAAAAACCTCAACAAACTTCACCCTTACCCGTTTCAGCGTTTCAACCAATTGCTTGAGGGCGTCACCAGCGAGACTAACCTGCCTCAGATTGCCTGGTCCATGGGAGAGCCAAAGCACGCTGCACCGGACTTTCTGGTGGACGCGCTCACCGACACCGCGCTAATTCGCAAAGGGTTTGGCACCTATCCTCCCACCAGGGGAACACCGGAGTTAAGATCTGCGATTGCTGATTTTGTAAACCACAGGTTCAGACTCGAGTCTGCAATTGACCCGGAACTCAATGTGTTACCCGTCACGGGTACCCGCGAAGCGCTCTTCGCCTTTGCCCAGGCGGTTATCGAACCACAGTCAGATAGTGTCACGGTAATGCCCAATCCCTTCTACCAAATCTATGAAGGCGCTGCCCTGCTCGCTGGTAGCAAACCCTATTATGTTAACTGTGAGCCCGGCAACGGGTATCTGCCTGATTTTGATGCGGTTCCGGAAGATGTCTGGCAACGCTGTCAGCTTCTGTACCTTTGCTCGCCCGGCAACCCTACGGGCGCAGTGATGGACATCGCACAGCTCCAGGCGCTGATAGCGCTTTCTGATGAATACAATTTCATCATAGCGTCCGACGAATGCTATTCAGAAATCTACATGGACGAACAAAAACCACCGGCCGGGCTGCTGGAAGCCGCAGGATTACTCGGCCGAAAAGACTATAAAAACTGCATCGCGTTCAATTCCCTGTCTAAACGCTCTAACCTTCCAGGCCTGCGCTCCGGATACGTCGTGGGAGATGCGGAGATCCTCGAGAAGTTTCTGCTATATCGGACCTATCATGGCTCCGCGATGCCCATGCACCATCAGATCCTGAGCACGCTAGCCTGGGGTGATGAATCGCACGTCATCCAGAACCGGCAGGTCTACAGAGACAAATTCACCATCGTCGCCGACATACTCAAACCGGTCTGGCCGATGGAAATGCCGGATGCCGGGTTTTACTTCTGGCCTGCAACGCCAATCCCCGACCCCGATTTTGCGGTTCGCCTGATCCAGTTAGCCAACGTCAAGGTGCTCCCGGGAAGCTATCTTTCCAGGGAGACCGATTCCGGTAACCCCGGCGCCAACCGGGTTCGAATAGCACTGGTCGCAACACAATCGGAGTGTACCGACGCTGCGGAACGAATCGTGGATTGCTGGCAAAAGCTCTAACCAAACTTCCTGTACCACATAAACCTGAAATAGACTCTGCCAAACAACCTCACCTGTGAATAAGGCTGCACGCCGACTATAATGTGCGACCTAACTCTTATGGGTGTTTCAAATCATGTATGCGCTGGCTTTTGGCATAGGCACAAAAAATCGAAATAACGAATGGCTCGAGGTTTATTTTCCTCGCCCGGCTTTTCGTCCTGAACAGGCACTTGTTGATGGCATAGCTGCGGCTACCGGCTACAGCGGTGGCAACACTGATATCGAGCTGGATGCCGATAAACTCAAAAAATTGGCGGACACGATCGTCGATGAAGGGCAGAAATCAGTCATCACCCAGATGGCTTCGTCCGTCAGACCCGTTGTGCTAACAATGATTGAATCCGATGCTGCACTGCAGTCAACGCCGGAGACTTACCTGAAGCTTCACTTGCTCTCACACCGCTGTGTATTGCCGAACGAGCAAAACCTGGAGGGTATCTATCCGCTACTCCCGAACGTCGCCTGGACGGAACAGGGCGCGGTTGACCTGAATGAAATTGAGGAACTGCAGTTTAAAGCGCGCCTTGAGGGAAGAGTCCTGGAAGTATCCGCGGTCGATAAGTTCCCAAAGATGACAAACTACGTCATCCCGAGCGGCACCCGTATCGCACACTCTGCCCGTGTGCGCCTTGGCGCCTATGTCGGTGAAGGCACAACCGTCATGCATGAGGGATTCATCAATTTCAACGCCGGCACGCTGGGACCCAATATGGTTGAAGGCCGCGTCTCACAGGGTGTGACCGTGGGCGGCGGAACAGACCTCGGTGGCAGCGCGAGCACCGCGGGTACGCTTTCAGGTGGCGGTAACATCGTGATCAGTATTGGCAAAGACTGTTTGATTAGCGCTAATGCTGGAACGGCCATTCCACTTGGAGACAGATGTACCATTGAGGCTGGTCTCTACATTACCCCCGGGACCGTCGTACAGATCATGGACGAGGACCGAAACATGCTGAAGCTGGTCAAGGCGCGAGAACTCGCTGGGCAGTCTGAGATGCTGTTCATAAGGAACTCACAAAACGGTGTTGTTGAGTGCAGAACCAACAGAAGCGCTATCGAACTGAACAGCACTCTTCACGACCACAACTAACATTCGACAGCAGGCTGGTTAATGGCAACTTCCGACACCCTCTCACTTGCGCAGCAGTTGATCCGCGAGCCATCCGTTTCGCCCGAAGATGGACAGTGCCAACAGATCATGGCCAGCTACCTCGGCGACCTCGGATTTAACGTCGAGCACCTGCCTTTTGGCCCTGTTAAAAACCTCTGGGCCACCAGGCGCGGTTCCAGTGACGGCCCCCTGTTTTGCTTTGCTGGACACACAGATGTCGTGCCTACCGGTCCTGAAGGTGAGTGGCAGATATCGCCGTTCGAGGGCAAAGTCGCCGGAGACATTCTGCACGGGCGCGGTGCCGCGGACATGAAGGGATCCCTGGCCGCAATGTTGACCGCCACCTCCCGCTTCCTCGCAACGGGTGATGACTATCATGGAACTATTGCCTTTCTCATCACTTCCGATGAGGAAGACGCAGCGACAGATGGCACCGTAAAGGTAATGGATACGCTGGAATCACGAGGAACGACAATCGACTATTGCCTGATCGGCGAACCCTCAAGCTCACAAACCCTGGGCGACGTAGTCAGGGTTGGTCGCCGCGGTTCTCTGGGCGGGACGCTGGTTATTAAAGGCATTCAGGGGCATGTGGCCTATGCTGATAAAGCAAGGAACCCCATTCATGAAAGTGCACCGGCACTGCTGGAACTGACGACAACCCTGTGGGATGAAGGTAATGAGTTTTTCCCAGCCACAACGTTCCAGATATCCAACATCACAGCAGGTACCGGCGCGAATAATGTCATTCCGGGCGAACTCCGGGCCGAGTTCAATTTTCGTTTTTCAACTGAATCAACGGAAGAATCGCTTCGCATAAAAACCGAAGAAATCCTCTCCAGGCACTGCGTGGACTTCAACCTCGATTGGCGACTATCCGGCCCACCCTTCCTGACCACCGCCGGCGCCCTGGTCCCCGCCGTCCAGAAAGCAATACTGAACCACACCGGTCAA
>JABBBA010000162.1 GCA_018607685.1 K189A clade bacterium
TCCTGAACCAGGGAGAGTGTCTCAAAGTCAAAGATGGCCTCATCTTTGATGATATCCCGATCCATGAGTTCGTCAAAATTGTGATTCAGGTTCGACACGAACCGCATTAGGACTTCTTCGGATTGCTGTGACAGGAGCTTGAAATCGCCAATAGCATCAACGATTTGCCGCTCGGTGCCGTTAATCACCTGTTGCGTCATCTGGTTGAGGCGGCGTACAGCGGCCTTCTGAATTTTGTCTACAATTTGTTCGGACACAGAGGTAATTTCTAGCTAAGTTCGGGCACCTTTACGATACCTCGAATGTGCATGAAAGTATAGAAATTGTATGATTTGGAGTGAGAATGGAGGGCTATAAAACCCTTAATGATTAATAGCTTAGATTCGATATTTGGTTCAGATTCTAAATGCTTGTAAGGATGTGGAGGCGTAATGAAACTACTGTTGATGCGACACGGGGAGGCGGAGCCCAGCGCACGCACGGATGCCGATAGGTCACTGACTCTGTTTGGTCAGGATCAGGTTTCAGCGGTTGCCCGTCGATTATCTGACATGAATCTCCGGGTGGAGGCATCAATGGTCAGCCCATACTTGCGGGCACGACAGACCGCCGCAATTATGTCCGGAGCTAACAACAATGACCTGTCCAGTGCTCGGTCCGTTGATATGTCCAGTACAATGTCCGGACCGTGGCCAGAACAGGTCAGCGATGCGATAACACCGGATCAATCACCCGAAAGAGCGTCAGGGGCAATTGCCGCATGTTTTGAAAACACCGGCGTCGGTCTTGTCGTTATGCATCAACCCATCATCAGTCGTCTTGTATACTATCTCACAGGGCAGGACCAACCCATGGGGACTGCTAACCTGGCTATTATCGAAGCCCCACAAATTGCACTCGGATGTTGTGAATTAGAATGCGTTATCTAGTATTTGTACTGTTAGTTTCTTTAGGACTGGTGGCAAAGTCGGAATCAGCGTCAGTAGTTAATCCAATTGGTTTGTTCCCTGGTTCGGATCTGGTAGAGCAGGAAATGACCGAATCAACCGGTCATTTTTTGGCTCTGGGTGCGATGAAGAAGATCAACCACGAGCTGCTGCCAGAGAAATCCATCCTGGTGCCGGGCAGGAAAGACGCCTCAACCTATTACCTGCCAGAGGCACGCGGGACAAAACAAATCGCGGAATATTACAAGTCTGAGGTGATGGAAGCTGCCAACATCCTTTTTGAATGTCAGGGCCGCGCCTGTGGCAGCAGCAGTTTCTGGGCAAATAATCATTTTAAATCAGCGATACTTTACGGGCCCGAGCAGTATCAACACTATCTGATTGCTCAACGATCCGTCCCCGAACAAATGGATGAGGGTGATTACATTGTCATCTATGTCGGTCAACGAGCAACTCGAAAAATCTATGTTCATATCGAATATATTTCGCGGACTAAACCCTAAGCGTTGACTTCTCATCGTCGAAGCGTATGATCCGCTGCCAATTCAGCAACCCCAAGAACATTGAGTCAATGAAATTGATTTTACTAAATTCATTCACAACAAACGTGACGTCACGCGGTGTGGTCGTGTGCGCCATGTTGTGTGGTAATGGGGGCAAGCTAGGGTAGTTAGTTTAAATAGCTGAACGAAAGTTTGAAAAAGCCTCCTCAGGGAAACCTCAGGAGGCTTTTTTTTTGCGCGATTTTCTGCAACAGCAGGAGCTCGGGTTATCAGGCGAACATAAAAGAATGCTGTGAAGTAATGATGACGTGTTGTGACGTAAGGAGGACGGTATGAGTGATCTGGAACTAAGAAGAAACTTGAATGTGTTGTACGCATTCAGCTTCTGCTCGCTTGCGCTCGTCATTATTCCCGTGATCGTGCCTTTCTTTGCGACAAAAGGGCTGTCGCTGGCTGATGTATTTATTCTGCAGAGTGCGTTTGCGCTATCGGTGGTGGTCTTTGAGGTGCCCTCGGGTTATCTCGCGGACGTAATCGGTCGACGTAATGCGCTGATTCTTGGGAGTCTATTCCATGGAATCGGTTTTACCCTGCTGTGTTTTGTGGACGATTTTGCCGGGCTGGTCGTGTTTGAGGTGATCGTCGGTCTTGGCATTAGCCTGTGGTCAGGGTCCGACCTGTCATTGTTGTATGACAGCCAGTTGGCATTACGTTTATCTCCCAGGGAAAAGATGCGAGGTGTTGCAACCCTTAGAGGGGTTAAGGCGGTATCTGAAGGGGTGGCGTCCTTGCTCGCCGCAGCCCTGGTGCTCTGGTCATTTGACCTGATCGTTTTTGCCAATGCTGTGATCGCATGGTTGCCTTTTTTGCTGTCTTTTAAATTGGTGGAAGCGCCCTATGAACGGATGCAGAAGGGAACCCCTGTTGCTAACTTCAAGCGGATCCTGATGCACCTTTTTTATCAGGATGAGCTGCTGAGGCTAACGACACTCGCAGTGACTTTTTACGGATTGTCGACGTTCTACGTGGTCTGGCTGATCCAGCCATACTGGGAACAGAACGGTGTGCCGCTTGCTGCCTTCGGCGTGCTTTGGGCGCTTAAGAACTTCGCTGTTGCCATTGCTGCACGATACTCAGCGTCCCTGGAGAATGCTTTTGGTCCTGTGCCAATACTGATTGTGATGGCGATACTGCCTATCGTCGGTTACCTGGGCATGGCCTATACGGGTGGTGTGATCGGTCTTCTGCTGGCGTTTAGTTTTTACATCAGCCGGGGTATCCATCAGGTGATATTGACCGATGCGTTTAACTCCCGGGTACCGAGCAGTTTTCGGGCGACCGCCAACTCGATGACAGGTTTATTGTTCAGGCTGTCGTTCATCGTGACCGGACCCCTCGTGGGATACCTTTATGAGTGGAAGGGGATGCAGGTGACGCTTCTCGTTCTGGGCGTAGCATCATTGCTGCTCTTTTTCGTTTTGATGTTGCCACTTGTTCGACGGATTCGAACAGAAGCCGTGAGGAAGGACGTTGTGAATGTGGTTTAGATTAAGGTGCTGGACCACATTCTTTTCCTGAGTCGCTTTATAGGAGAGGCTTGACCATGTATGTTTACGCCTTACTTTTGGTTGGCGGGGTGGTAGGTGGTCGACAACATGTCCAAGCGGGGGTTTGATCCCCTAACATATCGGTTTGAAGATCAGTTGCCAGATCATGGCAATGTAACCGAAGTAGCCGATGGCGTTTTCTGGGCGCGAATGCCCATGTGGGGCCGCCTTAATCACATCAACGTTTGGCTGCTACGTGATTACGATGGATGGACCATTGTTGATACCGGCCTTAACCGGGATGACGTACATGAGTGCTGGCGATCGATTTTTGACAACCATCTTGATGGTATGCCCATAAAACGCGTTATTGCGACGCACCTGCACTCTGATCATACGGGCAATGCCGGCTGGATCTGCCGGGAAAAAGAGGTGGAGCTCTGGATGTCCCGTAGTGACTTTTACATGTGTAAGGTCATGGCGGGAGATGGGCCTTCCGATGTGCCTGAAGATGCGATCAAGTTTTACCGACGTGCCGGTTTTGATGAAGGTCGACTGGACCGCTACCGGGAAAGGTTTGGTCAATTTGGCGCTAATATTTCAGAACTACCGGCCGGGTACCGGCGTATCCAGGACGGTCAGTACATCGATATTGGCGGACGGGAATGGCGGGCGGTTATCGGGCATGGACATGCCCCGGAACACGTGTGCCTTTATTGTCCGGAACTGAAAGTTATTATCGGTGGTGACCAGATACTTCCGAAGATCACGCCGAATGTCAGCGTTAATCCATCTGAACCGAATGCAAATCCCCTGCGGGATTTCATTAATTCCTGCGCACGATTCCGTGAGGTGTTACCACCTGATTTGTTGGTGCTGCCTGCCCATGAGAGCCTTTACGAGGGTGTTCATGAACGGTTGACCGCGCTGATTGACTGGCATGAGGTTGCATTGGAAAAATTGTATGACCTCTGCGCTGAACCCAAGCGGGCGGTCGACGTTTTCCCGGCCCTGTTTAAGAGCAAGATCACTGACACAAGTTATTTTCCTGCGACAGGTGAGTCCATTGCACACCTTCACTGCGCTCAAGAGAGACGCATGTTGGTTGTAGAGGAAGATGAGAAGGGTGTTGCCTGGTGGCGTCAGGCTTGAATCCCCGGGGGAATCTAGACGGGCGCCTTTCGCGGTAGTTGTTCAGCGGTCTCTTCAGGTAGTGAGTCATATAGCCGGTCAGTTAGCTCTTTTCGACGCGTCGCATACGCGGCGTCATGCCAAAGGTTGTGTAACTGATCAGGGTCCTCATTCATGTCATACAGTTCGCCTTCCGTACCGTCGTACAGGTGACTTTTTTCGTAAGCTGTACAGAGTAAGCCATCTTTGTGGTAGATCGACTTCAGGTGCATGTCGATAGGCCCGTGTTCGGAATCCCACTGGGTGAGCACTATCTCCCGTTCCTGGTGAGCGGCTTCATCCTCTGATGTGGGTAAGGTTTTTCCTTCACAATAATCCGGTGGGCTGATACCGGCTATCTCGCAGAAGGTTTTTGCCAGATCAACATGGCCCACCGGGCTCGCAACCTTTGCTGCGGGAATGTTTGCGGCGTCGGCTGGCTTCCAGATAAACGGAAGATGCATTAGTGCATCGACGTGATACGGCCCCTTGAACAGAAGCCCAAAGTCTCCTTGTAATTCGCCGTGATCCGTCGTGAAAAAAATGTCTGTGTTGGCCATCCATTGTTTTGCTTCAAGAAAACCAATCACGTCACCAACCGCTTCATCGATGAGTTCATTTTCAATATGGGTCATGGCGTTGATTTCCCGAATCTGGTCAGCGGTCATGTCCGCCGGGATGAAATCCCTTGGGGATTCAAGGTTGGTCCACAGTGAACCATCAAAATATCCTCGCCAGTGCGCCGGTTTTTCATCCAACCATGATTCAAGTTGTGACCGGTTTTCGCTGTAAATACGGGGCAGGGGCAGGTCTTTCCAGTTGACCCTGTGAAGCTCCGATGCCGGGATATCCCAGGGATGGTGCGGATCCGGAAAGCTCATCCAGCAAAACCAGGGCTTTTCAATGGACTGGGTACCCAGCCAGTGCTTTGTTCGCTCGGCAACCCAGTCAGTGTGGTAAATATCCCGAGGGATATCCATTGGCCAGACCTGTGTCGCGCCCGTTGCGCCTTTGCTCGCCGTGTTCTGCCCTTTGTCGGTGACCATCGGGTAGAACGCTTTTTTCTGCTCGGGGTAGGCGTCCATGTACTTATCGTAGTGGCTGTGACCTTCGAAAAAATGGTTGGCGAGTTCCATGTGGTCAAATCCCCGATGGGGACCGGTGTTGCCCTCTGATGCCATGCGATTTTCGAAAAACTCTTCTGGAGATCCAAGCCATGGTTCGAAATGTGCTTTGCCCAGTAGTGCCGTGTTGTAACCATGGTCTTTAAGGTGGTGGGCAATCGTATGCCGTTCCTCGGGCATCGACATGCCGTTCATACGCACGCCGTGTGAACCAACGTGTTGTCCCGTAATAATGGTTGCTCTTGCGGGCATGCAGACAACGTTCTGGTTGTGGGCTCGTTGATAGTTGATGCCTTGACTGGAAAGCCGATCGATATTTGACGTGTTCGCAATCATTCCGCCATTACAACCCAGCGCGTCATAACGCATCTGGTCTGTGGTAATCAGCAGTATGTTTCTGGTCA
This sequence comes from K189A clade bacterium, assembly GCA_018607685.1. GTDB lineage: Bacteria > Pseudomonadota > Gammaproteobacteria > Pseudomonadales > Azotimanducaceae > UBA9659. The sequence continues at coordinate 5,696 of JABBBA010000162.1, forward strand.
TTGCGCGGTAGCTACTCTAGTAGGGGACAGCATCATGCTCGAATGCAAACCCGTCTTTGCTCATGGTAAGGCGATGCCGCGCGCCTGAAGTGGCTGCATCCCATTCGGGATAGCCGGCATCTCCGTCCCAGAGAGCAACCCGCGATCCATTCTGGTCCTTAACGACTCTTGTCTGGTAGTAGCGGGGAGGTTGTTCGTTAAGTTTGTTCAGGGCCTGGTCAATCGTATCGAATCGAGAGAGGTGGTACAGCGAAACCCAGGTGGGTGGAGCCAGGTCGATTTCACCTTTGGCATGTTGCTGTAGTGCATCGGACGGGTTGATCCATTGATGGTTCTGGATTTCTCCGCCGTCGACGTTTATTTCATGGTCGTCCTCGGTGCTGGTTAGAAAGAACCAGGTGGCGAAGCGTTTTGCGGTGCTGGCCGGTGGGGTCCAGTGGGCAAACCAGATGAATTCGTCGGCTGGAATGCTGATGCCGGCTTCCTCTTCCGTTTCCCTTGCGGCGGCAACTCGCGCCGCATCGTTGTCATCCTCGCCGCCGGCATAATCCTCCGCGTCGATTTTTCCGCCGGGGAATACCCACATACCGCCGAAGGAGATTTTTGAGGTCTTGTGCAGCATCAGGACCTGGTTCTGTTTCTCGTGTTCGCGAAGAAGCAGCACCGTCGCTGCAGGAATGGCGGGTTCCGCGCCTTCATTTTCGCGGTCTTTTTCGAGATCACCGTAGATATCGTTCTTATGTTTGCTCATTAATCTTTTCTCATTAAAGATTGCTCACTTAATTTGATCGACAAGAAATATGGGTGCTTCAATCGTCTTGGCTCTCAGGTATTCACAAAGAGACTTGGCCTGCTTGTCTATCCTGTGATTGGACGACACGCCTTCGCCGAGCACATCATGAATGTAGAAGTTCATGGCGCGCAGGTTAGGTATGTCGAATCTTTCGATTTTGTAGCTCGCCATGTCCGGCGCCAGTTCCTTGAACTTTTCAATGGTCAGGAATTCATACAAGAATCCGAAGGCTTCATCGGTCCTTGCCCAGACGCCGCAATTTGCGGCCCCACCCTTGTCGCCCGAGCGCGTACCAAACAGTCTGCCGAAGGGGATTCGGATTGTATCACCGCCGGGTGCTGTCGGGATGTTTGCGGGAATTTCCTGATAGTAGATGTCCTCCAATCCAAGCCTTTGGGTGGGTAGCACTTCAACCGTGTCTCCATTCATATGCACACGCTCGGTTACCCGTTGGCTATCAATCAGGGTCGGCCAGTAGGCGATAACAGGGTTGCCGTTGTAACCGCTTGCACCTCTCCCGGTATTGCCGGGGATTGCAGCGAGACCAAGTTCTGTGATTTTCGCCTGAAACAGTCGGCCAAGCTTTGAAGGATCATCTGACGTCACGGTGATACGTAGTGCCGCGTGGGCTTCTTCATTTGTCGCGGGATCCTCTTTATCACTGCGGATGAGATGTACATCAACGTCCGTGAACTGTTCCTTGCCACCCAGGTTGTGAAAAATCTGATCCACATATATCTCAGCTTTTTTCTCGATGTCGAGCCCGGTCAACAACACCTCCAGGCTCTGTTTGTAAGCGCCGATCGTGTTGACGCAAACCTTGTGGGTGGGAGGAGGGCTGCTGCCACGGCAACCGGAGACGTAAACCCTGTCTTCACCAACCTGCTCAATGTTCATGGTATCGAAGTGTGCGATGACATCTGGATTGTAGTAGGCCGGCGCCTTGATTTCGTAAAGTAGCTGAGCGGTTATCGTACCGACGGAGACCAGTCCGCCTGTTCCTGGGTGTTTGGTAACCGTGAAGCTGCCATCGGCTTCAATTTCGGCGATGGGATATCCCATGTCCCTGAAACTTGGGACTTCTTCAAAAAAAGAGTAGTTGCCGCCGCAGCACTGGGCGCCGCATTCAATAATGTGACCCGCCGCAAGCGCACCCGCCAATGCATCGTAATCATCCCTTGCCCAGTTGAACTTCCAGGCAGCCGGACCAATGACCACAGCCGCATCGGTGACCCTTGGGCAGACAACAATATCGGCTCCCTGGTCGAGCGCTTCTTTTATGCCCCAGGCACCCAGATAGGTGTTGGCGGTGACGACCTTGTTGCTTGCCTCAGATAAGGGGATATCTCGATCGATATTGATAAAGGGTTCGCCGTCGTTCTGGAGGTCTGCTATGTCATCTTTGATATCGTCGCCATCGATCCAGGCGACTTTCATGTCGATGTTTTGTTCCTGGAGAATCTTCTCGATTTCATCTGCCATGGACTTTGGGTTGAGGCCCCCGGCGTTGGTCACGATCTTAATATTCTTGTCTTTGCAGTCCTGTGCAACTTCTTTAACCTGCTTGAGAAAGGTGCCGACATAGCCCATGTTCTCACCGCGAGACTGCATCTGGTTGTACAGGATGGTCATCGTGAGTTCAGCCAGATAATCACCTGTGAGGACGTCTATAGGGCCGCCATCAATCATTTCTTTCGCTGCGGCCAATCGGTCGCCATAGAATCCACTGCAGTTCCCAATCCGAATACTCTCGCTCATCTCTTATCTCCTTTATTCTTTATCCTTCAGGCACCCAGTTTGGTTTTCGTTTCTCCCTGAAGGCAGCCATACCCTCAGCACCTTCTTCAGACTGGAACAGGCGTTTGCTCCAATCAGCGGTTTCGTTAAACCCATCCTTTATGTTCAGTTCACTGACGCGTCTAACCAGTTTCTTGCATTCCTGGACAGCGATGGGACCGCCGAGGTTAATGGCGTCAATTTCTTCCTGGACAGCTGAAAGTAGCTCTTCCGCTGTTACGGCGCTGTGTGCGAACCCCATAGCGACCGCCTGCTCCCCGGTAAACCGCTCACCGGTCAAGAACAGTTTCATTGCGTGGTGAGTTCCAAGCTTCGGGATACAAACAACAGAAATGACGGCAGGTATGACCCCAATTCGAACCTCGCTGAAACTGAATTGGACATCGGAGACTGTCACAACGATATCTGCTGCGCCCACCAGTCCCAGGCCACCGGCAAATGCGGCGCCGTTAACAGCGGCAATCACAGGCTTGGGACTTTCAAGTATGGTATTTAGCACCTCGGGATAGGTAACGGCCTGATTACCATCAACGAGTTGACCGGGAGGGCTTTTAAGATCAGCCCCCGCGCAAAAAGCGGGTCCCGTGCCTGTAATGACAATGGACCTGACTTCCGGGTTGTCATTTGCTGCGATGAGGTGAGCATAGAGTTCATTAACCAGAATAGCTGACAGCGCGTTCCTGTTTTCTGGTCGATTCAGTGTTATCCATGCAGCGCCATTCCTGATTTCGTACAGTGTGGCTTCTTGTCCCGTCATGAGTCTTTCCTCTTATTCGTCTTCCTGATTAAGGGTCACGAGAAGCTGACCGTTTTCCACCTGGTCGCCGGTGGCCACGTGAAGTTCCGATACAATGCCATCCATTGGTGCTGTGATTCGGTGTTCCATTTTCATGGCTTCAAGAATCAGTAGCAGATCGCCCTTCGAAACCTTGTCTCCTGAATTCACCTCCGTTGCCAGAACGGCGCCGGGCATGGGCGCCGTAAGGCCGCCTGCCAATTCATCGGCGTCGCCAACCGGATAGCGAGGTAACTCCGTCATTTGCAAATCACCGGCGCGACCATGGACGTACCATTGCATGCCCCGTCGGTCGATTTCGTACCTGACGCGCCTACCATCGATATCAATATCAACGAGCCCATTCCCGCAGGCATAGGGGGTTACCAGCAGTTCCTCTTTTGAGTCGGCTGTTCTGAAGCGGAACTTTCCGTCGCGACGAGACCGGTATTCCACATGCACATCCTGATTCTGGTCCTGGTATCGAAAATCCATCATTTCAAATGGCACGATGGTATTTCGCCATCCGCTCGGGATGGTTTTTAAAACCCTGGCAGCGGCGTGGTTGCGAGCCTGTGATTCTATGGCTATCGCAATGGTTACCTCCATTAGATAGTCGTCTGTGACTTCTCGTGTTCGTGCCGGAGCAACTCTTTCAATGAAATCGGTGGTCGTATCGCCTGCCAGGAATGCAGGATGTCTTAGCGTCGTCACCAGAAAATCCCGGTTGGTGGTTAAGCCCTGAATCTGCGTGGTTTCCAGGATGCGGGCCAGCCTTGCGGCGGCCTCTCGCCTGGTGGGTGCGTGGACAATGACTTTGGCAATCATTGGATCGAATTCCACCGCGATAACGCTGCCGGACTCTACCCCTGAATCAAATCGTGCCTCACCCTGGGTGGATGGTTGCCAGATAATCACGGGACCCGGAGAAGGCAGGAAATCGTTGTCAGGATCTTCGGCACACAGCCTTGCTTCGATGGCATGGCCGTTAATTTGAAGATTGTCCTGGCTGAAGGAAAGCGTTTCCCCTTCGGCAATCCGGATTTGTTCGCGGACAAGGTCTTTGCCGATTATTTCTTCTGTTATCGGGTGCTCAACCTGGAGCCTTGCGTTGACCTCCAGGAAATAGAACTCTGAGCCGGAAAGCAGGAATTCCACCGTGCCTGCGGATGAATACCCCAGGCTCGCTGCTGCCTTGAGTGCAGCATCTCCCATGGCTTTCCGTATCTCTGGTGTTACAGCGGGTGAGGGTGCTTCTTCGATAATCTTCTGGTGACGACGCTGGATGGAGCATTCGCGTTCAAAACAATGAACCAGGTTACCGTGCTGATCGCCGATGATTTGAATTTCGACATGACGGGATGAGTCCAGCCATTTTTCGAGGAAGACAGTGTCGTCGCCAAATGAAGAACCAGCTTCCCGTTTTGCGCTGTCTACCGAAGCCTGAAGGTCTGCTTCTTGCTCTACCACTCGCATGCCGCGGCCGCCGCCTCCGGCGGATGCTTTAACCAGCACCGGGTAGCCAATTTCTTTGGCCGCGCCGGCGAGGTTAGTGTCTGATGTGATTTCAATAGCAGGCAGTGTCGGTACATTGGCCTCGTGCATCAGCTTTTTGGCCGAGAGCTTGTCACCCATTGCTGCGATCACTTCAGGCGTTGGACCAATCCAGCTAACGCCTGCCTCGATGATCGCGTGAGCGAAGTCGGCGTTCTCT
>JABBBA010000223.1 GCA_018607685.1 K189A clade bacterium
GAGTATCCCTGCTTGATATCCCAGCTTCCTTCCTGCCACTCATATGACACCGGTGACGTCACAACTTTGGCCAGATCCATACCCTCAAGCCCGGCAAAGCCTTTCGCCGCCTTGAGCGCTTCAGAGATATCGTCTTCTGAAAGATCTGACCCCGCCACAATGGCACCCTTTAGAGAGCCCTGATCACGAAGGACCCGGGTTAGCTTTCTGGTATCTATTTCTGCTATCGCAACGACATTTCGGGCAACGAGGTAATCCTGGAGAGACATCTGGCTGCGCCAATTACTGGCCATCAACGGCAAATCGCGGATCACCAGACCTGTCGCCCATATTTCCCGGGATTCCTCATCTTCGAGTGTGACGCCCGTATTGCCAATATGCGGATGGGTCAGCGTAATAATCTGCCTGGCATAGGAGGGATCGGTGAGTATTTCCTGGTAGCCGGTAATTGAGGTGTTGAAGACAACTTCTCCGACGACAAGACCATCGACGCCAATAGCAGTACCCTCGAACAGCATACCGTTTTCGAGTGCTAGTACTGCTCTACTGTCCAAAGTTGAGTCTCCAGGAAAAGTCAAAATAGAAGTGCCGATCGAAAAAAAGCGAGACGGAAATTGCTTCCATCTCGCTTTTCAATTCTGTTTACACTGGTGGGTCATCTTAAGCGCAGCATTCTAATCGAGGTGCACTTTTGTTTCCAGTCATTAGACCGACTTTAACGCGTCAGCCAACACTTTTATTAGAAGGTATTACCGGGCCTTGAGCAGTATATGGCGCTTCCAAACCAAAACCTGTTCAAGGCTGGAGGGTTACACGCCCTGGCAGCCGACCATAAAGAGCACTCAGCGTTACTTGGCTCACAGGTTGTGGGACCTGTTCAAGGACAGCGGGTTACAACTGCCCAGTAGTCGACCATAAAGAGCCCTCAGCGTTACTTGGCTCACAGGTTGTGGGACCTGTTCAAGGCTAGCGGGTTACACGCCCTGGTAGCCAACCATAAAGAGCCCTCAGCGTTACTTGGCTCATTCGCAATGGGACCTGTCAGTGGTATGCGGGGTAAAAATCTCTAGTCGACGTCCATAGACGATAACCCGAGAACGTCCAGCATGTCATAACGACCCGGTGGCTGGCCTACGATCCAACCAGCGGCACGGAGGGCCCCTTCCGCAAAGTTAGCCCGACTCTGGGCTCTGTGAGTAATTTCCAGACGCTCACCACCGGCAATAAACATGACGGTATGCTCACCGACTATCTCGCCGCCGCGAATGGCATGAAAGCCAATCGTTTCACGATCACGCGCGCCGGTTAGTCCATGTCTGCCATGCTGGGAGACCGCTGCAAGGTCTCGACCAAGCCCCTTTGCGACATGCTCACCCAGACTGAGTGCAGTACCTGATGGCGCATCCACCTTATGGCGATGGTGCGATTCAATGATCTCAACATCCACCGTATCGCCGAAAATACTGGCCGCCATCTCAACCAATTGAAAGGTTGCGTTAACCCCAACACTGTAATTACTGGCAAACACCAGAGGAACAGAACTGCTTATCTCGTCCAGCCTGGCTGTTTGAGCATCAGATAATCCCGTTGTACCGATGACCATACGGACACCAGCCTTATGACAAATTTCCAGGTTTTTTTCGGTGGCAGCGGCAATCGTGAAATCAATCAGGACATCAATGTCAGCCACGACTTTCGCCAGATCATCCATGATGGAAACACCCGTCTCACCAATCCCCGCCACGATTCCTGCGTCCTGGCCAATCACGGGCAAGCCCGGTTGATCAACAGCAGCCGCAAGATCCAGGTCTGGAGACTCATGAATCATCGTGACCAGGGTTTTCCCCATTTTTCCGGCAGCGCCGACTACACCTACTCTGGGCACGAGTTATCCTGAAATTAATTAAAGTTGAGGGAGGATAGCGAATTGAGACCGGCGGTGTCTAATAACAGGCCTGATAACAGGCCTAATCCGTCAGGGCGTCGACAAAGCTCTTAACCCGATTGAACCAGCCAGCCTCCTGGGGTCTTTGTTTCTCGCTCGTATGCTCAGCAAATTCCTTCAGCAATTCTTTTTGCTTACCGGAAAGGTTCACGGGTGTTTCAACAATCACACGGCAAAACAGGTCACCGATGCCACCGCCTCGTACCTGGGTAACGTTGACACCTTTACCTCTAAGGCGGAACTGCTTGCCGGTCTGGGTTTCTGACGGGATCTTGAGATTCACACGACCATCAAGGGTCGGCACTTTAAGCTCTCCACCCAAAGCCGCATCAACAAAGCTCACAGGCACATCGCAGTAAAGGTGTTCTCCGTGACGTTCGAATATATCGTGATCACGAACCTCAACCTGCACATACAGGTCACCCGCAGGTCCACCCATCGCACCCGCCTCACCCTGACCGCTAAGCCGAATTCGGTCACCCGTATCTACGCCCGGGGGTACTTTTACAGACAGCGTTTTTGTTTCCTGGGTTCGTCCCTGACCGTTACATTTGGTACAGGGGTCCGTAATGATTTTGCCCTGACCACGACATCTGGGACAGGCCTGCTGGATTGAAAAGATGCCCTGCCGGGCTGATATCTGGCCCATGCCACCACACTGGATACAGTCAGTGGCAGAGGTACCTTTTTCGGCACCTGAGCCATGGCACTCAACACATTCAACCAGTGTTGGCACCTTGATTGTTGGATTCCAGCCTTTGACCGCCTGCTCAAGGTCCAGATTAAGGACATAGCGAAGATCTGAACCACGACTGGGGCCACCTCGGCGGCCACCACCACCCTGGCCTCCAAAAATGTCACCAAAGACATCTTCGAAGATCGAACCGAATCCGCCTCCGCCACCGCCGCCAAAGCCGGCTCCGCCGGAACCATCAACTGCGGCGTGACCAAACTGGTCGTACGCCTGCCTTTTTTCGGCGTCCATCAATACTTCGGCTGCTTCACTGGCCTCTTTGAACTTCTCTTCTGAACTCGCGTCATCCGGATTACGATCAGGATGGTGCTTCATGGCAAGACGGCGATAGGCTTTTTTTATCGCCTGCTCAGAAGCATCTCGCTCTACGCCGAGGACTTCATAGTAATCTCGTTTTGCCATAGCTATTCTTCTTTACGTTGAATACAAATCTTCTTTAGTTGTAACGCAAACAACGCGGGATAACCCGCGTTGCTTAATTACTGCCTTAAAGTAAATCAGACAATTACTTGTCGTCTTTAACTTCCTCGAACTCAGCATCAACCGCGTCGGGATCTCCTCCGGTATCTGCGGAACCCGCATCAGCCGTCTGCTCAGCGCCTTCCTGGGCCTCAGCATACATGCGCTGCGCCAGAGAGGAAGAGGCTTCCGTCAGCTTCTGCGTTTTCGCCTCGATGTCATCTTTGTCATCGGACTTGAGCGCTTCTTCAAGCTCTGAGATCGCCTCGTCAATGGCAGTCTTTTCTGATTCCTCGACCTTGTCGCCTGCTTCTTCCAGCGTCTTCCGGGTCGCATGAATCATACCGTCAGCCATATTACGCGCACCGACCAACTCTTCAAACTTAAGGTCTTCATCGGCATGCGACTCTGCATCACGAACCATTTGCTCGACCTCTTCATCGGACAAACCGCTTGATGCCTTGATCACAATAGACTGTTCCTTGCCGGTTGCTTTGTCCTTTGCAGACACGTTCAGGATTCCGTTGGCGTCCAGGTCAAAGCTCACCTCAATCTGTGGTGTGCCTCTGGGAGCCGAAGGAATATCCGCCAGATCAAATTGACCAAGAGACTTATTCTGACCCGCCTGCTTTCGCTCACCCTGCAGGACGTGAATGGTCACCGCCGGTTGATTATCATCAGCCGTTGAGAAGACCTGTGATTTCTGGGTAGGAATCGTCGTGTTCTTCTCTATCAGCGCGCTCATCACGCCGCCCATGGTTTCAATACCCAGTGACAGTGGCGTCACGTCGAGCAGAAGCACATCGGTAACATCACCCGATAAAACAGCAGCCTGGATAGATGCACCAAGGGCAACGGCCTCGTCAGGGTTTACATCTTTTCGTGGATCCTTGCCGAAGAACTCCTTTACCTTCTTCTGCACCAGAGGCATACGCGTCTGGCCGCCCACAAGGATGATGTCATCGATCTTGGAAACACTTACATCAGCGTCCTTGAGTGCAATACGAAGTGGTTCAAGGGTTCGCTCCACCAGCTCTTCAACAAGCGATTCCAGTTTGGCCTGCGTGACCTTGATAACAAGGTGCTTGGGGCCAGTGTTGTCCGCCGTGATATATGGCAGGTTAACTTCGGTCTGACCGCTGGTTGAAAGCTCAATTTTTGCTTTTTCTGCAGCTTCTTTCAGACGCTGCAATGCCAGCGGATCGCTGTGCAAATCCATACCGTGTTCTTTCTTGAACTCGTCAGCAAGATATTCAATCAAGCGAAGGTCGAAGTCCTCACCGCCGAGGAATGTATCGCCGTTGGTTGACAGAACTTCAAACTGTTTCTCGCCATCGACATCTGCAATTTCAATAATCGAGATATCAAAAGTACCACCGCCAAGGTCATAGACAGCGATAGTCGAATCGCCAACCGACTTATCCATACCGTAGGCAAGTGCTGCGGCTGTCGGCTCGTTGATAATTCGTTTAACTTCCAGGCCTGCGATCTTACCGGCATCTTTAGTGGCCTGACGCTGCGAATCATTGAAGTAAGCTGGAACAGTAATGACTGCTTCGGTGACGGCTTCGCCAAGGTAGTCTTCGGCGGTTTTCTTCATTTTTCCCAGCACCTGAGCGGAAATCTGTGGCGGTGCCATTTTCTCGCCCTTTACCTCAACCCACGCATCACCGTTGTCCGCCTTCACGATCTTGTAAGGCACCATTTTAATGTCACGTTGAACGACCTCGTCGGTAAACTGACGACCAATAAGTCGCTTCACCGCAAACAGAGTGTTTTCGGGGTTGGTTACTGACTGTCGTTTCGCGGACTGACCGACCAATACCTCACCGTCATCGCTATAGCCGACAATGGACGGTGTTGTTCGATCACCTTCCGAGTTCTCAATAATTCTCGGTTCCTTACCCTCGAGAACTGCAACACAAGAGTTCGTTGTTCCGAGGTCAATACCAATGATCTTACCCATTTCGTTTCTCCATTCTCACCACAGTGTTAGCGGCATATTCAATTATTAGTAACTGCTATATTGTTGCGATGCTCCGAAATTCAAGTCCCGGACCATCAAACTTATTCTTTCGATTGCGGTGCTTTAGTGACCATCACCATGGCGGGTCGTACCAGCCGGCCATTTAATTTGCAGCCCTTCTGGACAACCGCGAGTACCGAGTTGGGTTCCATATCAGCGTTCTCTACCATCGACATGGCCTGATGTTCATTGGGATCAAATGGCTCTCCAACCGGATCGACAATCTCTACGCCCTCTTTGGTGAGCGTATCCACCATCAGTTTGTGGCAAAGTCGCATCCCTTCGGCGATAGCATCCACGTTGTCACCACTCGCCTGGTCAGTTGCCTCAATGGCTTTCTCCAGGCTGTCGACCACTGGAAGCAGGTTCTGGACGAACTTTTCGACACCAAACTTGTGGGCATTCTCAACGTCCCTGGCCGTCCGGCGTTGCAAATTCTGCATCTCAGCTTCTGCGCGCAGCGCCATATCCTTGAATTTCTCAACGTCTGACAACGCGGTCGTCAACGGGTCATCGCCCGGGGATTCCATCTCAGCCTCAGAACCTTCCTGGTCCGAGGGACCTTCTCCATTATCAGCCTCTACTTGCTCCAGCACCTCTTTTTCAGAGATTTCTTCTTCAGATTCAAGCACTTGCTTCGCCTCATCTTCGGGCAATGCCATATAAAACTCCCGCTAACCGGTTCACAGATATACACGTACAGGCTATATGGGGATTAGGGTCCCGCCATTCAAGGGGATTGGGGCAAAGCGGAAGAGAAATTATCGCCGATTTGTTTCGAGGGCAGCGCTCAGAAGCCTTGCGGTAGCATCAACAATGGGGATGACACGGTCGTAGGCCATTCGGGTGGGGCCAATGACGCCCAGCACACCAACAAGATCGCCATCAACATGATACGGAGAGGTCACCACAGAGCACTCATCCAGCACACTGTAACCAGACTCATTGCCAATGAAGAGTTGAACACCCTCTGAATCCATACAACGGTCCAGCAGGTGGAGAATGTCACCCTTCATCGAAATTGCCTGGAACAGCTGGCGGATATCATCGAGCGCCTGATTGGTTGCGAGGAGATTCTCCTGACCTTTGACGACAAAATCACTGATCTCCTCGCGATCGAAGGCCTGGTCTGCCACTTCGAGCGTGGTCTGCATCAGCGAGTTCATGTTTTCACGGTCCGAGCGCATCAGCTTGACCAATCGCTCATGGACATTCCCGAGCAATTCACCAATAAAGTGCTGGTTGATGAAGTTAGACGCTTCTTTGAGCTGAACCTCTGTATAAGTTTGCTTGGTATAGATCACCCTGTTTTGGACCTCATGATCATCGAGGACCAGGATAACCAGCACACGGTTAGAGTCGAGACTTAGAAAATCAACATGTCGCAGCATCACCTGGTCACGCCTGGGGATCGTGACAAGCCCGGCCATACGAGTGAATTCCGAGAGTATCCCTGACGCAGACTCCACCAGCTCTTTCGACGACATATCCGGATCTAGGTTTCGATTCAGGCTCGCCAGATCAAACGTGTCTATCTGGTCAACCTTGATCAGTGTGTCGACAAAGAGACGATATCCAAGTGCCGTGGGGACCCGGCCTGCCGAGGTATGCGGCGAGCTCACGTAACCCAGCTCTTCCAGATCGGACATGATGTTACGGACCGTTGCAGGACTCACGGAAACGCTCGCAGAATCCGCCAGCGTTTTGGATGCAACGGGCTGACCATCTGCAATATATTGCTCGACCAGCGTCTTGAGCAATATCTGCGACTTTTCGTTCAGTAAACCAGGATTGGACATCACGTCTGCCTCATTCGAGATTAGATACTAACCAAGGACCGGCCCAAGGACCAGAGAGGAGACACTTGAGTTGTCGACTACAAATCTTCAGGCGCAGAACTTACATCGGCCCTGGACGCCTTTTCAATTGCCACGCCGAGCAACATCAGGGTTAAATAGGCACGTGCTAAGTCATCTATCAATTAACTCACTAACCCTGGTTGACCAGCTTGAGCTGGAATTCAACAAAGGCATGAGCGTCATCACAGGCGAAACCGGTGCAGGCAAGTCCATTTTGCTTGGGGCACTTGGTCTGGCCCTGGGGGATCGAGCGGACAGTTCACTGATCGCATCCGGTGCTGCAAAAACCGAGGTCAATGCTATCTTCGACCTAAAAGACCACACCGAAGCTTTAGCCTGGCTGTCAGAACGTGAACTCATCGATGGCGATCAGTGCATTCTTCGCCGGGTTGTTTCCCGGGATGGTCGCTCCCGGGCTTTTATTAACGGCAGCTCAACCACCCTGCAGGAACTTAAAACGCTGAGTGAGATGCTCCTTGATATCCACTCTCAGCACGAGCACCAGTCCCTGTTGAAAAAGGACACCCATGAGCGAATGCTCGATGAATTCGGCGGACTGACTGCGCAGGTGTCAGAGGTGAAGACATTATTTAGATCCCTGAGCACGGCAAGGGATAAGCTCTCGCAAACCCGGGCTGATGCAGAAGAGCAGTCTGCCCGCGTTCAGCTTCTCAGTTACCAGGCCGAAGAATTGGCGACACTGGCGGTCCAGTCGGGCGAAACCGCACAACTTGAGAAAGAACAAAAACGGCTCAGTTCAGCGGATGAAATACAGGTAAAACTTACCGAAGCACTGGCGCTTTGCAGTCGGGACGCTGATGAGAGCGCATCAACACAACTTTCCCGCACGCTACGACTAGTCTCAGACATCGAGGATGACGCCATCGGGCCGATCAAGGAGATGCTCGAAAGCGCCCTGATTCAACTTGACGAGGCCACTTCAGATCTACAGTCAGTCAGCGAGAAATTTGAATCGAACCCCTCAAGGCAGAAAGATGTTGAAGGCAGGTTGAGTGATATCTATGAAATTTCCAGGAAACACAAAATCCAGCCTGATGAACTGGCCGCTCTGACCAGCCGGATTCAGAGCGAACTTGACCAGATACTCAATGCCGAAACCCGCATCAAAGAACTAGAGCAGCAGGTAGCTGTGGCGGAAAACAACTACCGGGGCCTCGCAGAAAAACTGACAACATCCAGGCTGGAAAAAGCGAAACGATTGCAGTCAGAAGTCACCAAAGGCCTGCAGGGCCTTGGGATGGATGGCGCAAAGTTCAACGTGTCCCTGGGCGTGTCACCCAACTGGTCACTGACCGGCATGGACGATATTGAGTTTAGAATATCGACTATCCCCGGCTCTGAACCAGGCTCTCTGGCCAAGATCGCCTCAGGCGGCGAACTCTCAAGAATCAGCCTCGCCATCCAGGTCATCACCGCCAGAACATCACGAACGCCGACGCTTATCTTCGATGAAGTTGACGTGGGCGTCGGTGGCGCCACCGCCGAAGTCGTTGGTTCACTACTCCGTAAACTTGGTGGGCACGCCCAGATTATTTGCGTAACTCACCTTCCCCAGGTTGCCGCCCAGGGCCACCAACACTATGTGGTTGCCAAATCGACTACTAAGAAAAGCGCGTCAACGACGGTAGTCCAGCTAACCGAGGAAGAAAAAGTTGATGAGATCGCCAGAATGCTAGGCGGCGTAGAGAAGACCGACCTCTCGCTCGCCCACGCCGAAGCCATGATTTCCGGCGTCGAAAGCCCATAGCAAGATCAAAACCCCTCAGCGAGACACAAAACCCTCCTATTGCCGGCACTCCGGACACAGTCCATACATATTGAGATTGTGATCCGTTAGCTCGAATCCGAGCTTGTCCGCGACTTTCTTCTGAAGCTGTTCAATTTCGTCATCCGCAAACTCTTCCACCCGGCCACACCTGACGCAAACGATATGGTCGTGGTGTTTCTCAGAGGACAGCTCAAAGACTGAATGCCCGCCTTCAAAGTTGTGCCGGACGACCAATCCTGCCTGTTCAAACTGGGTAAGGACTCGATAAACGGTCGCCAAACCAATCTCTTCGCCATTTTGTAGTAACAATTTGTAGACATCTTCGGCGCTGACGTGATGTACTTCCGAGCTCTCCAGAATCTGTAATATCTTGATTCTTGGTAAAGTGATCTTCAGACCGGCGTCTTTAAGTTCTTGGGATTCGGCAGGCATCGTTTTTAACTAAGTTATAGTCCGTGGTTAAGGGTCGGTGAATCAGGATCTCGAGAAGCGACGTCCCTCGCGGGATGAAATAAAGTATGGTTAATTTCCTAACCAATTGAAATAGAAAAAGCGTAGATAGTCCATTGATTCGAATTACTGTAGTTCTCCTTCTAGTTGCTGCCCTAACAGCCTGCTCTACCTTCAGGTTTCCGGGCGTACACCGAATCACCATTCAACAGGGAAACGTTATCACCCAACAGATGGTTGATCGGCTGAAACCCGGTATGACTAAAAGCCAGGTGAAGTTTGTATTGGGCAATGCAGTGATTGACGATCAACTACAGGCTAATCGATGGGACTATCTCTATTCAATTCAACTCCCAAGCGGGGGAGCTATTCGCAAGATACTTTCTGTTTACTTTGTTGAAGACCGCCTGTCTCATTTCGTCGGGGATTTCATCCCGACCGATGAGTATGATTCGTTAGCCACGGCCACCGGCAAAAACTAACGCTTTTTGTTTACCGGAGCCTCTTTGCTTGCCTGGGCATCGGCACGCCGTCGCCTCGCATCCTTTGCATTTGTAACCAGCGAACGATAAACCTCTACCCTGTCACCCGCCTGGACTACATAGGTTTCCGGTTTCACTTCGCTCCAAACACCTACCGCTAATGCCGACAGATCATAGCCCGGGAAGCGAGACTCAATACCGGACAAATGGACGACCTCATTGATCAAAGTGCCTGCCGGGACTTCCAGCGCAATCACCTCCTGCTTTTCCGGTGCTGCAAATACGACTTCGATCGCAATCTTTTCTTCATTCATTACCGTACAGAACCTTTGCTCTGTCGCAGAAGGCTTCAACCAGACTATCCGCTACCTGCTCGAATACCTTCCCAAAAGTCGCATTCAACATTCTGGAATTGAAATCAAACGTCAGGTTCATCTCTGTCTTACAACCATCACTCCCTAGTTGGCTGAACAGCCAGTAACCATTGAGTGAGGTGAACGGACCCTCGACCAACTGAAGATCAATTCTTTCAGGTCTTACCAAAATATTCCGTGTGGTGAACTGTTGACTAACACCCGCTTTCGACAGCGTCAGCCGCGCCACCATCAACCCCGGCGCAGACTCGATCACCTCGCTTCTTGAACACGACGGAAGATAGTCCTGATACTTCGCAACATCATTAACGACGTCAAACATCTGCGGGGCGGAAAACGGTATCAGCGCGGATCGAGAAACTTCTTTCACGTTATCCGCTAGCTCAAAAAAGTCATGACAAACACCACGAAGATGCAAAACGGTGCTACAAACCGCAGTGATAGCTTCAATAGTTTGATAATGATTTCGGGCGTGCCCTCCAGCTGTTGCGCAAATATTTTCTGGTCAAGTGCCCAGCCAGCAAAGAGCGCGATGAGAATACCGCCGAGCGGTAGAATGACATTGTTC
>JABBBA010000403.1:0-6829 GCA_018607685.1 K189A clade bacterium
GGCTATTCCTGCGGGATCTGAAGAGGGCGACGCAGAGAAGAAGAAAAATGTCGAAAAAGCGAGTAAATCTTACCCGGCGAAGTATCGTTACACGATTCGAAAACTGGATGGTTCGACAATCAAAATAGTGACTGAGAAGGACTTTTTCGCACGGTTGGATTGCGTTGCTATCGAGCAAGGCTACTCCTATAACCTCAGGCTCGTCAGTGATGAAATCTGCCGAAAACCTGACAGAGATCCCACTCTTGTGAAGAAACAGCAAGCCAGGGCCAATGATTGTGTCCAGGCGAAGCGCCAGATGATTATCGCCCAAACGGATAGGGAGATCATGACCTCACGCCAGACGGTGGAAGTTTCATGCCAGTTTTCCCGCAAGAGTTAGGCGAATGAGGCTAGTGTCCCTTTCGGGAGGGCTTTTCGTCGTCTGGGGTATCCGGATCAGCTTCCGTTAACCGAATGGGCATAGCCGCTGTTTCTGAACCGGTGTAAAAAGTTCGGTGTGGGAATGGAATTTCAATCCCTTTTCGATCAAACGCTTCCTTGACCCGTTCCTGGATACCATTGCGCTGATCCAGGAAGGTGGCGCGAACACCCCAGACTGAAAACTGAAGATCGACAGAGGATTCACCGAACCCCTTCATAATGATGATTGGCGCTGGTTCATCAAGACAAAGGTGGAAGTCTCTAGCGACCTGCAGCAAAACATATCGCGCTTTTCGGATGTCTTCAAAATACTGAAGCACCTGGGGCAGGATGAGGTATCGCAGGCGATAAATAGTTCACCGCCAGAGGGTCTGTTTCCGCACTCGACCCGAGTGTTCTGACATCCGCTGAAGCTGGTGGAATTTAACGCGATCTGGCGGCCTGAAATGGCAAAGAATGCGAGATTATCAGTACGATCCAGTTCGTTAGTTCGTCAAAACCACCAGATTTCTATCGGGAACTGAAGCAGAACTCATTGTTCAGAGGGATCATGTACTTGGCTGATGAAGCACAAATGTGGTTAATTCTTCCTATACTCGTGTTGTATTGAGGCGTGTTACTGGCATATTAGTGGTCGATGCTTCATTAAGGTTACTAACAAATAAACGTAAAGAGATTGTCTTATGGCTGACGTCAGGAATGTTTCATTAGTACGATTGCTCACAGGAGCAGTTTTCATTGTAATCAGCCTTGCGGTCTTCCTGGTGCGATTTAAACATGTCGGTGAATACGCGATACCGACACCCGGTGTGCTTCTCGGCGCACTATCTTTAGCGTTTTTTGGTGGTCTACTGTTTTGGGCGAGCGTACCGCGAGTTATCCTGTGGGTCGCACTGTTGGTCAGTCCCGTTCCCGTCTTTGTGTCGCTTTATGCAATCGGGGGGGAACTTGAAGAAGTGATTTCTCTTTATGCGCCAAACTCCAAGGGTCAACTGAGCGATCTGAGGCTGTGGGTGGTGGATCGCGAAGATGGTGCATGGGTTGGCATGTCGCGTGAAAAGGCGATAGAACATTCACTGGATGGCGCCCGTCTCGAAATGCTTCGGGCAGGAGAGGTTCACTGCGTTATTCCTGCACTTAGCCAGGACCTTCAGACAACGCGAAAGATACACGCCATGAAGGTTGAGAAGTATAGAGTTGCGCAGTTTTCCGCAACGATAGGTTTGTATCCTCGTGAAGCTACCGAGAACACTGCGGTACTTCGGTTGGATCCCTGTAAAGACTAGTTCGGCGCTTCTTCTATCGGGCCATATCTATCTGCCTGCCGCCAGCAGGTATTTTTACATCGCTCTCGGCGCGAAAATGTTCAACGAAAACACTTGATACAAGTTTCGGGTCCTGTTTGACGGGGAGCCCCTGAAACATTGAATAGTTTTCTCCTCCCGTAGCTGTAAAGGACCCGGTTGTGAGTGTGTAGGTCTGCTGAAGGTCAAGCTCATCATCACCGACTTTTATGTTTATCAGTCGCTCACCAGGTGGACGAGTACTCTCATACTGCAGCTTAACGCCTGAAATCTGCACAATACCGTAATCCAATGCCAGGCTCTTCTCGAGCACCTGACGAAGGACCTCACCCGATAATGTCAGTGTGGCAACCGTGTCATTGAACGGGAACACATTTAACAGTTGTTCCACCGTTACTGGTCCAGCTTCCAGATCCGCGCGAATTGCACCAGAGGGAATAAAGCCAACGTCTGCTCCGGTATATTCACGCAATATGTCAGCCATCAAATTGCCTAAAGAGGACTCTCTGTAGTATTTACGTACGGCCTGTTCAGAGAGTTGGCCCGCAACCTCGCCGAGCCATTTATGTTCTTGTCTACCGGATTCAATAATTTCCTGGATCCTGGGGTTTGCTGGATATTTGTCGGCGTCAACCGGGATCAGCTTTCCTTCCAGCAGCATAGGCTTCTTGCCCTGGTCGATTTCGAACCTCGCATATCCAAGATATTTACCCTGGCCAAACGTCAAGCCAATCAAGGTGCCAGTCTTCGGGTGTTTCACCGGCTCCCACAATCCATGATCTGAATGACCACCAATGATCATATCAACGCCGCTTAGCTCGCCGGCCAACGCAAAATCCTCATCAAAACCACGCTGTACCTGGGGGTCTGCTTCCTTATCGGTCTGCATTGGTGCTGTCTTGTTCTGATGCGTGAGTACGACGACCATGTCTACTTCATCACGGATGTGGTCGATGATCGGTTGAATGACTGCGGCTGGGGATTTCACCACCAGACCGTCTCGATTGCTGATCATCATGGTGTTGATGAACGCGTCGATACCCATTATGCCAATCAGTCCCACTCGTAAATCATCGACCTCGAGAATCGTATACTCGCGCGCAAAAGCCACATCAGTATCTTCAAAAAATATGTTGGCTGATAACACAGGGAATCGTGCGCGCTGCATAGCGCGTCTTAGTATTCGCCAACCGTACTCAAACTCATGGTTACCCAGGTTGACGGCGTCGTAGCCCATAGCACTGTAGATATCGAATACCAGTTCGCCCTCAGTTGCTTTGGAGAGGGAACCGGTAAATATGTCACCCGCATCGAGCAGCAGGCTATTGGATTCCCGCAGACGTATTGTGTCGATTAGGGTGGACAGGTGGGGGATTCCCCCAATTCGATGAATTTCTGGTATCCAGAAAGCCTCGACCGGTTCGTAGACACTTTCGATATCGTTTGTGTAGAGCAGTGTTAACTCTTTTGCATGGGCGGGTAACCCACACATCAAGATCAACGTAGCGGTAACCAACTGTTTTAAGGACATCTGATTTTTCACTATGAGAGCTAAGGAAAACCTTGGGCTATTTGGCGGAAGAGGTAGGAGTTTAGCGTCATTGTAACTTATTTTTTTTTAAGGAGCAGACTGAACACCTACCGTTCTACCTACACTTGTATCTACAGTCCAGTTGCTGCCAGATGTGCTCGATGAATCGATCAAATTCGCCAGGCAATAACTCGACAATTGCCGCTCAGCTTATTCCGTTTCTATCGCGGTCATTGGTGACCGGCGTGTAACGTGCAGCTCGGTGAGCTACAGAGTCAGATTGAAAGATCTTCGGCCAGAGGTGTTCAAGTCATTGCCTTGTCTGTTGATCCGCTGTTGCATTCGGAGGCGATGATTCGCCGACTGATGTAGTCTCGCTGATTGAATTGATACCGCCCGGTCTCGATGGGTCTGATTATCCTTTTGGCCTTGAGCACATGGCGCTGGTGATCGAGCCATCATTTAGCGAGTTCTGCGCGCTTCATGATCAATGTTTTACTCGCCAGGATGATGGTGGTTTTCGATACTTACGTTCAGCAATGGGCGAACGGCAAAGTTTCAGCCGTTAAGCCTGCAACAGATTTGTGAGCGCGAAGGCAAGACTTTCGATGGTTTTCATCGCGTTGTTTCGTCTTGACATATTGGCTTCTTTTCATCAGTTGGTAAGCTCACTTGCTGATGGACTGGGCTGCTGGCGCTCTGCTAGCTTTCTGCTGATAGCTGCTGCCAATCTGGTGGCTTCTTCTCGAACTCGAGCCTGATTGATTGTCAGTGGTGTTCCATCGCGCATGAGCACATGCCCGTCAACGATTGTAGTGATGACGTCCTGCTCGTCGCTAACATAAACGAGATGCGAAATGATGTCGTAGGTAGGGATGTGATGCACATCTTCAAACGATACTTGTATGACATCAGCACGCATACCCACTTCAAGGGTACCAACCTTCTCATCTAATCCGATGGCCCTGGCACCGTTTCGAGTCGCCATTGCCAGCATGTCTGCTGCGGGCAGCAGCTCGGGGTTCATATGGGCCACTTTCTGCAATAGAGCGCCCAGACGCATCTCTTCCCACATGTCGAGGTCATTGTTGCTTGCGGCACCATCTGTGCCGAGCCCTACCGGGATACCGGCTTCCAGCATTTTTACGATAGGCGCGATACCGGCTGCTGTCTTCATATTCGATGTGGGGTTGTAGATCACACCAACACCGCGTTTAGCCAGGATCTCGATCTCATCGTCAGTCGGCCAGACCATGTGCGCAGCAACGGTTGGGCCGTTAAAAAACCCGATCGAGTCAAACATGCTGACGCTGCCCATGCCATAGGTTTGATTCGAGTATTCAGTCTCAAACGGAGACTCGGACATATGTATGCTGATGGTTGTACCAAGTTTTCTGGCAGCTGTTCGCGTCGCCTGAAGCTGCCTGGCATTTAGCGTGTAATTCGCGTGTGGTCCAAAGATAGGGGTGATGCGAGGGTTTTTTCCCTGCTGCTGCTCTACAAAGGCGATGGCTTTTTGCAGTGAATCCTCGGCGTTTTCTGCATCAGGACTCTGCTGATCGATCACTGTTGCAGAAACCAGTGCACGCATTCCGCAGTCTTCAACCACTTTGGTAATCGTGTTTGGGAAATAGTACATGTCAACGAACGTGGTCGTACCGCCCCTGATCATTTCCCAGCAGGCTAGTTGAGTGCCGATACTGACAAAATCCTGGTCCACAAATGCCACCTCCGCAGGGAAGATGTACTCGTTGAGCCACTCGTACAAAGACAGATCATCTGCAATCCCTCGAAGTAGGGTCATCGCTGAGTGCGCGTGTCCATTGATCAAACCCGGCATCACGATGCGACCAGTACCAGGCAGGATCTCGCTGGCACGGTACTTTTGATTGAGCCTGTCCGCAGCGCCAATATCAACGATGTTCCCGTCTCTGATAGCGAGCGCTCCTCGCTCAATGATCTTGCCTGCCAGATCCATCGTCACGACATAGTCGCCTTCGACAATGAGATCCACCGTTTCGGGTTCAGCTGCAGAAATGCCGGGGCAAGAAAGTGCGCACAGTAAAACCAGCGTGAGCCTGTTCAGGCCGGACATGCTTTATCTCCTTCGCCAGGGTTCCATGGCGTTATGTTTTGGTAGGTCCCAGATGCGTCTGCCTGCGTGTTTTTCAACTTCATATGTCTCAAAAAAATGATTGAGCGCCTCTATTAATTGTACTTGCTGTCCTGCTGAGGGCGGCGGTACCGGTTGCCTTTCGCCAAGAGGGTGGGCGAGATCAAACCAGTATTCCTTTGGCAGCTCATCTGCGGATTGCTGATAGTATCGAACCAATTTCCAGCGTCCATTGTGAACCATGCGGGCATTACCCATCTCTGCAAACTGGAAGTCGCGAAAGCGAGTCAATCTTTCTCCCCTTAGTAAAGGCGTCAGGCTCTTTCCCGGACCGTCGTAGCTTTGCATTGACTCGTCGTTGAGGACATCGAGCACGGTTGGGTAGATGTCATAGAGATTGACATACTCGTTGCGTATCTGGCCAGGTACAACCATGTGCGGTGGGCCGAAAATAATCAGGGGTATGTCGATGGAAGCCTGGTAAAGGTTTTGCGGAATCGTGGCATTACCTTTGCCGTATAGGCCATATTGTCCCGTCAGGTGGCCGTGGTCAGAGGTAAAAACAATCAGGGTATTGCCCAGCATAGAGCGCCCCATGAGGGCGTCCAGGAGACGCCCTACCTGTTCGTCAACGAGTGAGACTGCCGCCAGGTATTGCGCCATTTTTTCCACGTGATCGCGAACATCCGGTGCAATCGCACTCGATGTCTCAAGGCTGGAGGCATCACCGGCAGCCGCGATATCTCTGGCAATGGGGCGATAGAGGCTAACGAGTCGCTCTGGCAACCCTGCAAAAGGAAAATGCGGTTCGACAAAGTTAATGAATGCGGCGAAGGGCTGCTCAGAAGTCTCATCGATGAACTTTACAGCCTGCTCACTCAGAAAGTGGGCTTGCACACCAGTATGGCTGGTCGCAACACCGTCCTGGGAAAAGTGAACGGTGCCGGAGTGCAGGTATTGGTTAATCCAGTCAGTAGAACGTTCGTCGTAAGTCAGCCAGCGATCAAAACCTCGCTGCGGTTTCCAGCCCTCGGTGGTCGTATGCCATTTGCCAAAAAGGCCGACTCTATAACCGTTGTTGCTAAGTACCTCAGACATCAGGGTTTCGTCTTTGAGCCACGCATTGTCGTCACTGTCTGCGTCCGAAAGGAAATCGTGGACGCCGTGTTGTGACGCAGCCCTGCCCGTAAAGAAGCTGGCACGTGCGGCGGAACAGACAGGCGTGGGAGAAATTGCCTGGTCGAAGCGAACCCCATTCTTGGCGAGATAATCGATGTTTGGGGTCAAGATACGATTGTCATATTCACCCAGACTCCAGCGACCCTGATCGTCCGTCATGATAACGAGCAGATTAGGTTGCTCGTCTTGAGAGGCCAGGCTCGATTGGCTGCCGACCAGGCACGCCAAAAAAACTGTCGCCAGCAATGCTTGGTACTGAAGTTTCACAATTTGATCTCT
>JABBBA010000403.1:6839-8500 GCA_018607685.1 K189A clade bacterium
CCTTCTCGACTGAATAGGACTTGATGTCGCGAACCCCAGCGCCTTTGTTGCTGGCATCACCGACCGCCCGGTAACGCGTTTGCCATTGTGTTCTGCTGACATCGTGTAACAGGTAGCCCCGTTCTGCACCCTCGTAAAATTCGATCTGCGGATTATTGTCGAGATTTTCTCTGATTGGTCTCGCTAATGGCTCTGGCCAGTTTGCAGAGATCGAAGAGCTCACGAACTCTACCGCCGGCACCTGATCAATCGGGTCGCTGATTCTATTCCCATCCAATGCCCAGAAAGAGTGAAGATCACCGCTGAGGATAATCGGATGTCCCTTTTTGGCACTGCGAATGGCATCATTCAGACGCTGGCGATTGGCAGGGTAGGCATCCCATGAGCCAATATAACCCAGCTCCTTTCCTTCATGCTGGATACGAATGGGGGTGACCGGTCCAGAGGAAGCCACGACATTCCAGTTAGCCTGGTTATCCCGGAGAACATCGTATAACCAGGATTCCTGTCTGGTTCCCAGCATGGATCTGTCTGGTGCAAACAGTTCCTCGCAGCGTGGCCGATAGTTGCCGAATCCGAGACTGGGTTCCAGGTTTGCACAGAGATCTTTCTTGTCACGAAACTGGCGGGTATCCAGCAGCGCGATCTGCATGAGATCGCCAACCAGAATGTGGCGTTGCATATCAAACTGGTTGGGCCTGGCGGGATGAAAACCTCTTACTGGCATGTGCTCATACCAGGCCTGGTAGGCAGCAGCGCGTTGCGGATATTGTGCTGGATTGTTGTCTTCGAGTGCATCGTGATTATCAAGCACCGTGAAAAACGGAAGCTGAGAATGCGCGTGTTGCAGGTGCTCATCAGTTTTGTAGAGCGCGTGACGGCGCCGGAACTCGGCCAGTGTTGTGGGCGCTTTTTCGCTGTCGTGGTCACGAAATGTCTCACCGAAAGACGTATCGTAAATGTAGTCGCCCAGATGCAATACGAACTCAGGTTGATCAGCCACGATGTGGTCGTAAGCGACGAAATAGCCGTGCGTGTAGTTTTGGCAGGAGGTAGAGACAAAACGGCAGTTCGTCGGGTTTTGCGCCAGTGTTTGCGTCCGTCCCGTTGCTGAGTACTGGTTATCTACGGCGAAGCGGTACCAGTAGTTGCGACCTGGATCGAGACCTTGAACATCGATGTGCACGGAGTGACCCAATGCCGGCGAGGCTAGTTGCTCACCTCGCCGAATAACCGTGTCCATCGCTGGATCAACGGCGACCTCCCACGTCACCGGCACGGCAGTGTTTCCTAGTCCACCGTCCGCCAGCATGGGTTCAGGGGCGATTCTCGTCCAGAGAACAACGGCATTGCTAGTCGCATCGCCGGAGGCGATACCCAGCCTAAAAAGAGGCTTGCTTGCCGCCCTGGTCCAGCGAATGCTGGCGAGATTGGAAAGTCCAGCGATGGATCCTGCGAGGAAGTATCTTCTCTTCATGTCATTTTGTCCTCAGGCGAGCTTAATAGTATTACAGATTGGCAAGATGTGGGGTAAGATGCGGCGACGCACCATCTGCACCACTTTTGATCAATTGTGACTATCAACGGAGGGAAATTGATGTCCTTACCCATCAAATCCAAAATCTTAAGCAAAACGACTGCTCTGGCGGCGGGCATGTTAA
>JABBBA010000403.1:8510-10698 GCA_018607685.1 K189A clade bacterium
AATGGCCCTGCCAGCGTTTCCAGCGACTGATGTTCTCGAAGAAATTGTCGTGACCGCACAGAAGCGGGAACAAAATATTCAGGACGTACCGATTTCGATTACCCGAATGGCTGGTGATCGCCTGAATGCGAGGTTTGCGGCAGGTGAGGATATCCTTGCGCTCGCCAGCGCGGCTCCGGGGCTTCATGTAGAGAGTTCAAACGGCCGACTGGCACCGCGTTTCTATATGCGTGGACTGGGTAATGCTGACTTCACAGCGGCGGCCTCTCAGCCAGTTTCCATTGTCCTCGACGAAGTACCCATGGAAAAATCCGCGCTGAAATCATTCCCGCTGTTTGATATGGAAGATATAGAAATTCTGCGTGGGCCCCAGGGCACCCTGTTCGGTCGCAACACCACGGCCGGGATCATCAAAGTCGACTCGGTTAAGCCTTCAGAAGAGACTGAGGGATATCTCAAGGCATCGGCAGGCACTTACACCACCTACAATCTCGAAGGTGCAATTGGTGGCACGCTGATCGAAGACACTCTGACGGCGCGAATCTCTTTCTTGCATCAGAACCGCGATGACTGGATTGACAATGGCTTCACCGGTGAAGACGATTTCACCGGTGGTCACGACACGACAGCTATGCGCATTCAGTTTCTGTTGACCCCGTCCGATAACTTCACCGTGCTGTTATCACACCAGCGCCAAGATCAAGATGGGTCTGCCAGTGAGTTCCGAGCAAACATACTCAGCACCGGCAGCAACAGTCTGAATGACAACTATGACCGGGAAACGGTCTATTGGGACGGCGGTGACGGAAATCCCGCGAAGATCAAATCCCATGGCACCACGCTGAAAATGGACTGGGATCTTGGTGACTACACAATCACCTCGATAACCTCTTATCAGGATGTCTATGACCGGTTTGGTCGTGGCGATATCGACGGCGGGTTTGGTTGTCTGTTTACCTGTAGCGGACCTTCAGGTCCAGCTTCTGATCCGTTCAATCCTTTTGCATCGCCGTTTGTCGTTGACGTCGACACTGGCGGCTCGATTGACATGGACCAGTGGACACAGGAACTGAGAATCGCCAGTAACTTCGATGGCGCGTTTAACTATCAGGCTGGTGTCTTCTACTTTAAGGATGATTTTTCCGGTGTGTCTTCTGCCCAGAGCGCTGGTGCAACCGCATTCACTGCTGGCTCCAAATCTGATATTGAAAACACCGCGTGGGCTATCTTTGCGCAGGCGTCCTATGAGGTGAGCGAAAAACTCGACCTGACTTTTGGTATTCGATATTCGGATGACGAAAAGGAAGCGGATCACGTCCGATTCACGCCAACTCCTGTAGCTTTGGCGCCGATCAAGCTGGATGATGATAACGTCAGCTGGGATTTGGCACTGTCTTATGCCATTACTGATAACGGTCAGCTTTATGCGCGCGCTGCTTCAGGCTTCAGAGCCCCCACGGTTCAGGATCGCCTTGAAGATGATCCAACTGTCACGACGGCTGATTCTGAAACCATCATGTCTTATGAAATAGGCTACAAGGCACTTCTAGATAAGGCGCGGTTCAATGTTGCTGCCTTCTACTACGCAGTCGATGACATGCAGCTGACAGCCGTTGGTGGTACCAACAACTCAACCGCACTGCTAAATGCCAATGAAGGTATTGGCTACGGAGTTGAGTTCGAGATCGATTATGTTGTGACTGAGAACTTCGTGATTTCGGGCGGTTATGGTTACAGCAAAACGGAAATCAATGATGGGGATCTTGCGTTGCCACCTTGTGGATCTGGGTTGTGTACCGTTCGTGACCCTCTGAATGCCAATGGTTTTGCGTTGATTGATGGCAATCCATTCCAGCACGCCCCGGAGTGGACAATGAACATCGAGGTTGACTACACCTATCCACTGAAGAGCGGCAATGAGTTCTATTTCTTCACTGACTGGAAGTGGAAAGGCGAAACCAATGATTTCCTCTATGAAAACGTTGAGTGGACCACCGACACGCAATTTGAGGGCGGGCTTCGGTTGGGCTATCGCGATCTTAATAACAACTACGAAATTGGCTTGTTCGGTCGAAACATTACCGATGAAGACAATGTCATCGGTGGTATCGACTTCGCTAACCTGTTGGGTTATGTCAACCAGCCTCGCATCTGGGGAGCGGAAGCCTCTTTCAGGTTCTAGTTTGAT
>JABBBA010000028.1 GCA_018607685.1 K189A clade bacterium
TGTGAGGTTTTCAAAGAGAATTTTGTTCTTAGTTTCGCCAGGATCAGTGAAGTTAATCTGGTCGACTTTCAGGAGCGCGAAATAGCGTTCACTATCTTTCGGCGGACGAATTTTCCCGGAAACCGTATCACCGGTACGAAGGTTGAAACGGCGAATTTGGCTGGGCGACACATAAATGTCGTCGGGACCCGCTAGATATGAACTGTCGGGTGACCGAAGGAAACCGAACCCATCCTGAAGAATTTCCAGGGTGCCATCGCCATAAATCGCTTCGCCGCCTTTCGCGTGTTTGCGAAGGACATTTGCGATGATTTCCTGTTTTCGGGATCTTCCCAGGTTATCCATGCCCATTTCGTGGGCAATCTCGAGTAGCTCTGGTATGGGTTTGGTTTTTAGATCACTTAGATTCATAGATTCACTTGTTTGTTGAAGATGACGCGGGCGCGTCGATGAAAATCTTGGTTTAGCTGGAGCTGTTTTTTGAAAGTATTTAAGTCGTCAGGTTTTGAATTTGTTTTGGGGGGGCGAGCAGAATTGCCGGGTTTGTTGCGCTGAATGTATGCGCGATCCTATTGTTGTTTTTGTTATTTTTTGAATTGGTACTGGTTGTTCCGGGGTTCTGCTCTGAACATCATGTATTGCGAAGCACAAAATGATATGTTTTCAAGTACAAGTCAACTACTTTCTGATGGGTTTCTTGCTTTGGGGACACACACTGACCGTAAATCACCGTCAGTGATGTCCACAATAAGCCAAAAAACGCGATCTAGATGTTGCTGTCGAGAAACGCAGTCAGCTGGGATTTAGATAATGCACCAACTTTAGTTGCTTCTACATTGCCGTTCTTGAACAGCATCAATGTTGGAATTCCACGAATGCCGTACTTCGGTGGAGTTGCCTCGTTAGCATCGATATCCAGCTTGCAGACCTTCATCTTGCCGTCGTATTCAGACGCGATTTCTTCCAACACGGGCGCGATGACCTTACAAGGGCCACACCACTCCGCC
Organism: K189A clade bacterium; assembly: GCA_018607685.1. Classification (GTDB taxonomy): domain Bacteria; phylum Pseudomonadota; class Gammaproteobacteria; order Pseudomonadales; family Azotimanducaceae; genus UBA9659. The sequence goes on from JABBBA010000028.1 coordinate 1,008, forward strand.
CAGTAGTCCACCAGGACAGGCACGTCTGAATTTAAAACATCCGAGTCAAAGGACTCATCAGACACATGTTGGATATCTGCCATTATTGCTATCTCCGAAAAAAGGTTGAGTATGTCGAGGAGCTAATCCTAAGCCGCCATCAGAGAATTCACAACGAATAATCTATTTTATGGCCGTCTACTGAGCGTCGGTGCCCCGGGAACCCTGTAATTCCCGCGCTACCCGCTTAGCGAAGTAAGTAAGAATCGCATCAGCCCCTGCCCGCTTCATTCCCAGCAGTGACTCATGGATCACAGCCTCTGATAGCCAGCCTTTCTCAATGGCGGCCATCTGCATCGCGTACTCACCGCTCACCTGATACACCATGGTTGGCATGCTAAAAGTGTCTTTTACCCGGCGTACGATATCCAGGTAAGGCATGCCTGGTTTAACCATCACCATGTCTGCGCCTTCTTCTATATCCAGGGCGACCTCGTGAAGCGCTTCATCGCTATTGGCTGGATTCATCTGGTAGGTCATCTTGTCACTTTTACCAAGATTACCGCTGGAGCCAACCGCGTCCCGGAAAGGTCCGTAGTATGCGGAGGCATATTTTGCCGAGTAAGCCATGATCTTGGTCGTAACAAACCCTGAGGCTTCGAGGGCACCTCGTATGGCGCCGATCCTGCCGTCCATCATGTCCGAGGGTGCAACAATATCAACCCCGGCCTCCGCGTGGGATACAGCTTGTTTGACCAGCGTATCCAGAGTGATGTCATTGTCTATATAGCCATCCTTATCGAGGATGCCGTCCTGGCCGTGACTGGTAAATGGATCCAGCGCAACATCCGTCATCACCCCAAGATCGGGACAGGCATCCTTGATCGCTTTTACGGCGTTTTGAGCCAATCCGCCCGGGTTATAGGCTTCTTCCCCGGTTAAAGACTTCCTGGGTTGTGGCACCACCGGGAACAGCGCAATGACAGGGATGCCAAGTGCTTCCACTTCACGGGCTTCCTTAACCAGAAGATCTATTGAGAGTCGATCTACGCCAGGCATGCTGGGGACGGCTTCACGGGTATTATTGCCCTCATGCACAAATACGGGATAGATGAGGTCAGACGCGGCTAACTGGTTTTCCTGGGTTAGACGACGAGACCAGTCATCGGTTCTCAAACGTCGCATTCTAGTGTCCGGGAAGGTTCTTTTTGGGTTAGTCATCGCGGTCTCTGGCCTGTTTCCAGTTATGGTTCATGGTCCCTTAGCGCGCGCTACAGCTGTCTTTGGAAGATGGCCCGAAAGGAGTTGTGGCGCGAAGTATACCTAGCGAAGCTTTGATTAAGAGGATTTTTTTGCGATTACCAGTTCAACTCAAGCTTCCGGGAAGAGGGCCTTAGTCAGTAATTTCCCTGGGAAACCGAGCAAATATGACAAATTGTCAGTAGCGGTTTACACTCATTGCTCGCTGACAAATTGTCATTGTAATGCCATCCATCCCGTCTAACAGAAAGAACATAGAGAAAGAACCAGCCTTAAAAGTCGCGACGCTGGACCGGCTGAGGCTGGCCGCACGCGAGCTATTTGTTGAGCTTGGCTACCACGAGACAAGACCCCAGGATATTGCACGTCTGGCCGGCGTTGCTAACGGCACCTTTTACCTGCACTTCACTGACAAACAGCAGGCCTTCCTTGATTTTGCTGAGCAGGCCCAGAACGAATTGCTTGACGTGATGAGCGATCGACTTCAGGAAATCAGTGGATCCCGTGCAAGGTGGCGAGTGACATGCGGCGCAGTGGTCGACTTCGGTGCAGAACATCCCGGGTTGTTGCAGGCGGCATTTCTTGATCCTGTTTTTATTGCACCCAGGGATGACAATGCCTGGGGAATGTATGATCGGTTGGGTCATCTGGTGAGTCTTACGGTCAGTAATAACCAGTCGTCTGATTCAACGGGTGGTCAGCAGGACGAATTTGATTATGAGTTAATCAGCCACGGTCTTTGTGGCTTGCTGCGCCATGCGATGATCTATGCCGGCAGGAGAGACCTGAACAAAGAGAAAATGATTGAAGACCTGAGCCTGTTTATCGATCGGGGTTTTGGCAATCAATAACCGGAGGTGCTAGTGAGTAAATTGGTTTACAGCAAGCAGGAATTGGAAGCTGAGCACGATTACCAAACCCTGCACGTAGAGTGTGGCTTGAAGCTACACGGCGGCTTTGATGCAGAGGGCTATTATCTATCCCCTCGGACCAAGCATCGATGGGATGCCATCAATAACTGGCATAGACAGCTTGGTGATCGCGGCGTACCGATCGTTGAGGCATCCGTGGCACTGCTGACAGAGCAGAATTTGCCTAACGTCCCTCAGCAAATCCTGTTGCTCAAGCATGGTGTTGAACAATCATTCTGGGATTCGCTCACCATTACGGGCCTGATTGAAGCGAGAGGAAAAGCACTTGCGGAAGTGCAGGCGCCTGATTTTCAGGCGGTTATCGTTGAAGACATTTCCCAAACGGCCCTTGCGCACATGAACAAAGGTTTACTTACCTCGCATGGCTGGGATGAAGGTGGCATTCCCGATTCCGGTATTGGCGGTCACGACACAATGTGGTTTGTGGCTCGAGATCTTGTTTTCGGCAAAGGCAGGTTCCCAATTCCGGAAGCTCCCGGCAGCATTGGGCGAGATAAACCCGAACGAGAAATGCTGATGCTTCCCGCTGAGCACGAGGCGCTGATCTCGTTCCTGATGAATCTACTGATGATAGAAGTTAGAGCTGAACGAGCGTTTGATTTCTATGAGCGGGTCATTGGGTCACCCGAAACATTTGTCGATAAACCGAAGGAAGCCGCTCACGCTGTTGAGCTGATAAACCGCATCCGGGTTGATGAGTCTGTGCATGTGGCGTGGCTCCGCGCTGCGATATCGGAGTTTCGAAGTTTCACCATCAAGACTTTAGAGGGAGCCGAAGTATCCGGCGCTGAAATCCTGGATCCGGTTTGGGAAAAGATGGTGCACTGGCACGCCGTTGAAATGCACGAGACTCAAAAGCCACTCAGTATTGCGGCGATGAGAGAAACTGTCCTCGCACTTGAAGATGGACAGTCAATATTCGAACAATTTGAAACGCTTGAAGCTTAAGGGAGAACGAACATGAAATTTGGAATTTTTTATGAACACCAGCTACCGAAGCCCTGGAAGGAAGGTGCAGAGCAGCAACTATTCCAGGATGCGTTGGATCAGGTAGAGCTTGCTGACAAGATTGGTATTGATTATGCCTGGGAAGTTGAGCATCATTTTCTGGAAGAGTACTCACACTCGTCTTCCCCGGAAATATTTCTAGCGGCCGCGTCTCAGCGGACGAAAAACATCCGTCTTGGTCATGGCATCAGGCAGGTCATTACAAACTACAACCATCCGGCGCGAACCGCGGAATGTATTGCGACGCTGGATTTGGTTTCCAATGGACGAGTTGAGTTTGGTACGGGTGAATCGTCTGCAATATTAGAGCTTGGCGGCTTTGATATTCCCGTTGAATCAAAACGTGAGCAGTACCTTGAAGCAGTTGAGCAAATCTGCAACATGTTGGCGATGGATCCTTATCCTGGATATGAAGGTAAGTACTTTAGTATGCCGTGCCGAAACATTGTCCCTAAACCCGCTCAACGCCCTCATCCACCGCTTTGGGTCGCCTGCTCAAACAGGGAAACAATCAAAATGGCCGCAAGGTTGGGGATAGGCGCGTTAACCTTCGCCTTTGTTGATCCGTTAGAAGCGAAGCACTGGGTTGATGAGTACTACAGCATTATTAAAAGTGATGAATGTGTGCCGATTGGCCATGCCGTGAATGCCAATATCGCGATGGTCACGAGCTTTTCACTACATCAGGATAGAGAAGAAGCAGTTAATCGCGGATTGGAAGGATTTGAGTTCTTCGGATACGCATTGGGCGCTTTGTACGGATTTGGCGAACACAAACCAGGACGAACCAATCTGTTTGAGCAGTTCAAGGAAGCACGTGAGAAACAGCTGGCAGAGATGCCCGTAGATATCACGGAATCTCTCACCGGTGCCAGGGGCGGTATTGGGACGCCTGATGACATGCGGGGTCACCTTAAGAAGTTTGAGGAAGTAGGCGTAGACCAGGTGACGTTTATTCAGCAGGCGGGTATGAACAAGCACGAACATATCTGTGAGTCACTGGAGCTGTTTGCCAGTGAAGTAATGCCCGAGTTCAAGGCAAGAGAAGCCGAGCGCGAAGTGAAGAAGAACGAAGAGCTGGCACCTTACATTGAAGCAGCATTGGCGAGAAAGAAATTCATGCCAATGCCCGATGACCGGGACATTCCTGTTTTTCCGGCGCTGGGGCGAAGTATTGTTGAGGGTGAAGAGGATCCTAACAAGGCAGTCAACGCTTAGCCGTTTAGCTAGATAGACTCCAGCTCTGTACTCACTTCGAGCCATTCGCCCTCGAGAACATCTAGTTGCTCCTTGAGTTCCGTCTGGTCTCGAAGGAGCGACTGGAGGTCTACCTCCTGTTTAGCCTGGATGTCACGGCTTTGGTAAATAGCAGGATCAGAAAGCTGCTGTTCTACTTCTTCCAGCTTTCGTTGCAGCCGTTCCATCCTGGTATCAATTGTATTCAGGCGCGTTTTCAGTTGCCGGATCTCTTTACCCGGTTTCGTGGATGGTTTCGTGGTCGTTTTTGGCGATACTGTTTTAAGGTCTGAGTTCGCGGGCAGCACGTCTTTCTCTTTGCCCGGCAGCACACGGTTACGATAGTCCGCGAGATCCCCGGCGAAGACGCTGACGTGGCCGTCTTCAACCAGCAGGAATTGATCCACGGCGTTTGCCATGAGGTGTCGGTCGTGTGACACAAGGATTAACGCGCCAGCGAATGCCTGCAACGCAACGGTCAGTGCCTGACGCATTTCAATATCAAGATGGTTGGTGGGTTCATCCATTAGTAGCAGGTTGGGTTTGGTCCAGGCAATGAGTGCAAGTGCCAGCCGTGCTTTCTCACCACCGGAGAAGGTGCCAACCGGCTCCAGTACTTTATCGCCGTGGAAGTTGAACCCGCCCAGGAAGTTTCGTGTCTCCTGTTCGCCGGGGACTGTCCCAAGGGTTCTACCCAGTTCAAACAGGTGATTTATTGCGTTACCGGAAAGGTCCAGCTCATCAAGCTGATGCTGAGAGAAGTAAGCAGTGTTGAGATTGGCGCCCCCGGTCTCGGAACCGCTTAAGAGCGGCAGTTCCATGTTCAATGTCTTGATCAACGTACTTTTTCCAGCGCCGTTAACCCCAAGCAATCCATAACGATCCCCAGGCAGGAAACTGAGATTGACGTTCCTTAGAATAGGGCCATCGTACCCAAGGTTGGCGTCTACCAGCGTGAGTAACGGCGTCGATGCCTTTTCCTGTGCCGTTATCTCGAACGAGAAGGGTGAGTCGATGTGAGCGGGTGCAATGAGTTCCAAACGCTCTAATGCCTTAATTCGACTCTGCGCCTGCCTGGCTTTTGTGGCTTTGGCTCGAAACCTCCTGACAAAATCCTGCATGTGCGCGATCTCTCGCTGTTGTTTGTCATAACTACTTTGTTGTAACGCAAGCCGTGCTGCCTTGATTCTCTCAAAGGCGGAATAGTTACCGGTAAACAATTCAATTGTCTGGTGATGAAGATAGGCGATGTAATTAACGCATTCATCAAGGAACTCCCGGTCGTGGGAAATAAGTAAAAGGGTACCCGGGAAACTTTTGATCCAGTCAGACAACCAGATAATGGCATCAAGATCGAGGTGGTTTGTGGGCTCGTCCAGTAACAACAGGTCGGAAGGGGTCATCAGGGTCTGTGCCAGATTCAGGCGTATTCGCCATCCCCCCGAAAAACTTGAAAGGGGTTGTTCAAACTCCGGTTCTGAAAAGCCGAGACCAACCATAAGTTGTTCTGCACGGGCACGGGCCGTGTATCCGTCTATGGTGTCCAGTTGTTCGTGCAGGCCTGCTATCTTCTCGAAAGTCTCGTCGCGCTCTGCCTGGGCAAGTTGCTCTGTGATTTCTACAAAACGCCGGTCGCCCGAAAGCACATAATCGATAGCGGGTAGAGAACTACCCATCACCTCCTGTGCCATGTGCGAGATCCGGGTTTCTGCCGGGAAGTCGATCTGGCCAACGTCGGACTCCAGGGTCCCGAGAATGGCCTCAAAAAGGCTCGACTTACCGCTGCCGTTTGCGCCAATCAGACCCACCTTGTTACCGCGGTGAATCGTAAAACTGGCGGCTGTAAACAGAGGGTCTGCGCCTCGCCTTAGGGATACATTGGTTAGCGTTAACATAGGGGTACGGTTATATTGAGCCTGTATTGGGAGCGATTGCCGGGGGAAATGTTTTGATCAAACTGATGATTGGATTATTGATTATCGCATGCATTGCGCCTCTTTTTATAAAAGGACCCAGCGGTGAGCCATTAATGACGCTTGAGGACTGGAAGATAGACGTGCCTGTTCAGATAAAAGACCTGGTTGGCAATTTAGCCAGTGGCGCCAAAAACCCGCTCCCCTTGGAGGAACAGCAGCCAATGCAGGTTTTTAAGTGGCAGGACGAACAAGGCCAATGGCATTTTTCAAATGCACCGCCCAATCTCGAGATCGCTGAGGAAATAGAAATTTCGGATGTGAATTTGATGGAAGCCTATTTACCACCGGCGCCACCAACAGAGGCTGAAGAGTCGACGGTTTCTGGACCAATGAGTGTTTCACCGGGTATTCCGCAACCCGAACAGGTCCAGGAAATGATGCAAACGATTGAGCAGTTCCAGGAAACCGTTAACGAGAGAAAAGAAATCCTGGATAGCTTGTCAGTTCAGTAAAACCGGGTCATTTAAAAGTAAGCACTATTCCTGAAGGCCTGAAACAGTCCTGAACGTCTGAAATAGTCCCAGGACGATAAGTCCAACAAAGCCGACCAGGGTCCAGCCTGGAATGCTGATGCCAAGGAATGACCAAACAACTTCAGCGCAGCTGCCATCTCCTACCAGAACCATCTGAATCACATCCTGCATTGGAAACACATCCAGCAGATAATCGAGCCCGGGTCCGCAGGAAGGTACCTGGTCTTCCGGCAGACTTTGTAAATAGAGTTGTCGGCCGGCGATTGCGCCGCCAATAGTCGAGGCCAACACGACCAGCAGGCCGTAGACCTTGATGCCGACCCTGGCTGGATTGTGCAGGGCGGCTATGATGGCGATTATCCCGGCTGCGATAACGGCCACGCGCTGGAATATGCAGAGCGGACAGGGCTCCAGGTGCATCACATGTTCCATGTAGAGTGCGACGCCCATAAGGAACATGCAGCCTAAACCGATTATCCAGTTCAGGTTTCTGGCATTAGGTATGTAATCAAGCATCAGTTCGGCTTTCCTTGGGTGTTGGTGTTTGTTGGACCGTTTATATCCACGCAAGTTTAATGAATTTGCTTCCATTCATCACAAAATCCTATCAAATCAGGGAAGAACACCGAGAGGTCCTCTGTTAAGCCCGGAAGTTGCGCCTCGCAATCTGGATAGGCATCCATGAGAGGGTTTGGGTGTTTTAGTCGGCCTGAGAGGTAGATGAATGATCGTTCCAGGAATTCCAACCCGCCATAATGGGCTAGTGAGTTGTGCTCCTGCATTCGTGATGCGGTCTGGTACGCGGCATCGGTCAACAACTCTTTGTGGACTAACAGTTTTTCAAGGGTGCTGGCCGAATAGGACTCAAGTGGTTCGTTGTAGTATTGGGACCAATTCTGCGCCAGTAAATGATCAAATGCGATATCGGTGATGATGCCTGCATATCGTCGGAACCTCGGATCAAATCGCTCGTAACTGCTTTTTACAACGGGATGTGAATCGGTGTACCGATCAATAGCTCGATGAAGACGAATTCCTCGCTCTATTTCAGGGGTGAAGCGATTTTCCAGGCGACCCTTAATGTAGTCACCAAGGAAGCCGCCAACCAGCAGCCCGGGTTCCGGACCCGCCAGGGCAAAGTGTGCCAGGTGATTCAACTCTCACCTGTGAGCGGTATATATTCCTGGGCAATCTTTAGAAGATACTCATCGAAGGTCAGCGTGTCTGAAGCATCAATGACAGCCTGGTCTTCGATGGACTTCTGAGCGAGTGCTTCGTACTTGTCTTTTAGTTCCGGTGTAAGGGGCGTCGACTTGAAATAGCGCTCATGTTCCAGCGCTTTGTCCATTGCGAACCTGAAGAAGGGGATCTGGTTAGTTTGCATATCGCGCAGGATTGATCCGCTTGGCGTGAGGACGGGGTTTTCCAGGCGAGCAAGTTGTGTTGTGACGCTTTCCTTGTATGAATGATCTGTATCCGTATCTAAAAGCGCAGCAGACTCTGCGATGCCCGTTATTAATGCGCTACCCCAGTCGCGCAGGGAAACGCTTTTGCCCTGGTCATTCAACATGAGTTCACTGTCACGTCCCTGATAAACCGTCGCGGCGCTGTTTTCCGTCACCTCGCGGCAGAGTTGATCGTCGTGTTCCGGGCTGTCGGACAATAGGCAAAAAAGGAGAAATGAATCCAGAAACTTGATTTGTTGCTCATCAATACCGAGAGGAAGGTAAGGATTGACGTCCAGTAGCCTTACTTCTATGTACTGGACACCCTGCTCCAGAAGGCAGGCGAGAAAGTTCTCTCCTTTACCCGGTACCCGTTTCGCCCTGATGGATGAATAAAACTCCGCTTCGGACTGCAGAATATTGGTGTTCACCTGTCGGTACTCGTTCGAAATCTGTCGGTCGATATCTTTATACGGTGCATATTCAGTGCAGATCGCATTGGCCAGCGTTGAGACGTAATTCTCGAGGCCGTTGTAACAGATGTTCATACTTTCCGCCTGGGTATTGCTCTGGTAACCCAGGTTGCCGCTTCTAAGAGAAGTGGCATTTGGCAGGTAAGACGTACCTTCATCCAAGGACGATAGCGAATGTTGTTTACCCTTCAAAAAAGAATTGCAGACTGCGGGTGATGCGCCGAACAGGTAGGTTAACAACCATGAGTAGCGCCTGAAGTTGCGCATCAGGTCGAAGTATCGTCGGTTGCGAAATTCTGCGACAGTCTCTGATGACTGCTCAGTGGCTTGTAACCAGTCCATGAAGCTGTCTGGGAAAGAGAAGTTGTAATGAACAGCGCAGATGGTTTGCATCCCGCGACCATATCGATATCCCAGACCGCTGCGATAGGTTTTCTTCAGTCGACCCAGATTGGAGTCGCCATAGTCTGCAAGGGGAATGTCGTCATCGGCTTTGAGCACACATGGCATGCTGGCCGACCAGAGTATTTCGTCCTGAAGGCCTGAGTAAATATATCGATGAACCTCGTCAAGTTCATTTAGCGCCGCTGCAGGTGACTGGTGCACCGGCGTGATGAGTTCAAGCTGGGATTCTGAAAAATCGGTGGTGACCTTCGGGTGCGTTAGTTTGCTACCAAGAAAAGCAGGGTGAGGGGTTGTCGCAAGGTGCCCCTCATGAGTAACGCGAAGTGCTTCCCTTTCGATGCCGTGATTAAACACGAGCAGGCTCGGGTCCTGTTTGCTGGCTTCTTTTAGCGCTGTGGCCAATGGGGAGAGTATTGACTGCATTGTTT
>JABBBA010000116.1 GCA_018607685.1 K189A clade bacterium
GATCAGCTTGCCAGGAAGCGCGCCGGTTGCTGAGCCATTCTCGTAGATCACTTCACCCGCTTTGATAGTTAGCTCAATCCCATCGGCATTCTGCAGGAATCGTTTACCTCCGGCAGGAAGGTCAGCAACGATGTGAGGCGTGTGAAGTTTCAGTGCCTCAAAGTCGATGACGTTGATGTCAGCTTTCAAGCCTTCCTGAATCAAACCGCGGTCATGCAATGAATAAAGTTCAGTGGGCTGTTTGCATAGCATGTTGATCGCTTTTGAGAGTTCGATTTCTTTTTTGTCCTTCACCCACTTGGTCAACACGTAGACATTCGCACTGGTATCGCAGATAGACCCAACGTGTGCGCCACCATCCCCAAGGGCGGTGACGGTGTGGGGGTGCGTCAGCATCTCAGGAATATGGTCTGAAAAGTTAGCCGCCGGGATATAAACAAGGTTGCTGCCGTTATTACCGAGGAAGTAGTCATACAACCACTCGGTGGGTTCGCGGCCCTCGCGCTCGGCGATAGACGCCACGGAATTTTCCCGTTTTGGCAGATACTCAATAGGCTCTTCCAGTGGATACATGCGCCTGAACCGACTCTCGAAAATTTCCACGAAAACGTGGGGTTGTTCATTTTCTTCACGCAGGATCTTTGCTTTGACCTCCGGGTCTTTGAGTTTCTCTATTTTTTCGTCCCATGGAAGATCATTCAGCGCGACAAACGATGGCCGGCTGTAAAAAGTACTCATGGAGGCAGGATGCCCCATCAACATGCCAACTGGTCTTGAGAGCACCTGTCCGCGAATGTCCAGACCATCGGTCTGAGCCTGCTCAATGCGGTTCAGTTGGTCGCTCCACAAGGTAGGCAGATTTGAAAGGTCCAGCAGGGTGAAGGTTCCCTTGGCACCTGTTTTCTCACTGATCGAGCGCAGGATGCTGAATTCGTCGTCCGCATCTTCCCAGTCAGAAATCATTTGGAAGACGTTGTCACCGGATAGCGACTCGCCCAGTTGTTTCAGTTCTTCAGTTGCAGCCTGATAGGTTGGAATGAACTCACCATTGCTGCTTCTGTGCACCAGGGTCCGGGATGTTGAGAAACCCATGGCGCCGGCTTCCATACCTTCTTTAATCAGGACCTGCATCTTTGCGATGTCGTCATCGTTAGCCGGTTCCCTGTTTACCGCCCGTTCACCCATGACGAAAACCCGAAGCGGCCCATGTGGGAATAGGGCGGCAATATCGATATCGCGGGATCTTTCCTCCAGTGCGTCCAGGTATTCGGGAAAGGATTCCCAGTTCCAGGGCAGACCCTCATTCATCGCAGATCCCGGAATTTCTTCGACGCCTTCCATTAGCTGAACGAGGACTTCGTGATCCTCCTTCTTGCATGGTGCAAAGCCAACACCGCAGTTACCCATAACGACGGTGGTGGTGCCGAGGTTAGACGAGGGGGCCATGTGATTATCCCAGGTCGCCTGCCCATCGTAATGCGTGTGGACATCAACAAACCCCGGGGTCACGATTTTTCCAGTTGCATCGATCTCGCGGTCAGCCGTTCCAGGGATATTAGTCGCGACTTTTGCAATAACGCCATCCTTAACAGCAACGTCAAGTTGATGGGATGGTCCACCGGTGCCGTCGAAGACGTCACCGTTTCTTATAATCAGGTCGTAGTCAGCCATTGAAATTTGAGCTCCTTTAAGATGCCTCTACTTTGGCGCTTTATTCAGCCGGGATCAATGAATGGCGACACTCTTATCGGCCATGATTAGCCACCCTGCTGATCATGTGAGGGCGCACTTTACAGCAGACCCAAACAATTCAAGTCATTGATTGCTATGCCATTTCTCTCAACCATCTTGGACATCCAGGCATAGCCTCGATCATTGGCGGGATCCATGGTCCCTGCGATCACGACAGCGACGGTCCATGCGTAAAGGACACCCACGCGGTAATCACTCCATGCTTTTTCAACGCTGTAGTCTTTGATACCGGCGTTAATAATCCCGGTTGCATAACGCTCGAGGAGGTCGCGTTCATGCTCGCGGCGGACTTCGGTTTTTGCGCTGTGGCTTAGCAGGTAAGCGACGTCCATTATCCCATTTCCTTTTAGCGGACCCTGGAAATCGACCACCAGCAGGGAATCGTGTTCAGCCTCCTGGCCGAACAGCATATTGTCCATTCTGAAATCGCCGTGGATCAGTGTCTTCGGTTCCTGGTCCAGTTGTGCCTGCAGGTTTGGAATGGCGGCAAGGTAGTTTTCTCGTTGGGCTTCAATGTTATCAGGCACAAATTCACCAAAGATGTCCTGAAGTTGCGGCCATCCTGCCTCGCAACCCAGGGCCATATTCCTCGCGTTGTCGCTGCCGGACATGTTTGGCAGCCAGTCAACGTCACCGAGCTGGTTCCAGAATGAGGCATGCAGGTTCACCAGGAAGTCGATACAAAGTTTGCATTCTTCCAGGCTGGCACCTTCTACCTGGTTGCCCATTCGGTAAGCTGAGACGTCTTCCATCAGAAGGAAAAAGTTATGTTCATCGTCGATCTCTGATGCATAGACTTTTGGACTGCGAGCTGTTGTTCGTGGCGCAAGGTCGCGGTAGTAACTGACCTCTTTCAGGTAGAGGTTGAATTGCTGCGAAACGGCGCGATTGGTTTCATTTTCAGCAGCCAGTTTCAGTACCAGACTGGAGGGTAAGTCGGTGGAATCTTCCCAGTCCAGCTCGACAACGGACATTGAACTCATCATGCCCACGCCTTCTCCCATTGGAACCAGGCTGATTTTGTTGAGCTTTCCCCTGCCAACACATTCTTCGATCCATTCTGAAGAGACTTCAGCCATGCTTCCGGGAATTGTCATACTATTTTAACTCTCTATGAGACTTCACAGATCCTAGCAGGACGTGTTTAATCGGTTAAGTCATAGTGAGAGTTTATTCTCAAGGAGCTGGTGAGTGACAGTAGTAGATGGTGTGGATTACGGCCCGCTGGCCTGCCTGATAGGTACCTGGAAGGGCGAGGAAGGTATGGATGTAGCGCCGGAGCCGGATGGGACTGAAGAAAACCCCTACTATGAGTCCATCGTGTATGAAGCCTGCGGTGATGTCACCAACGCTGAAACCCAAATGCTTGCGATCCTGCGGTATCACCAGGTCGTTAAGCGTAAATCCAACGACAAGGTGTTCCACAACGAGACGGGGTATCTCACCTGGGACGCGGTAAGCGGCACAGTGACGCAATCCTTTGCGATTCCGCGTGGCGTGGCAATTGTTGCCGGGGGCACCGGCGAGATTGTCGGTGACGGATCAGTTATCGATGTGAGCGCTTCGCTTGATAGTGATGATTACACGATCACGCAGGCACCTTACATGAGGGACAACGCCAGTACCCAGTCCTTTACCCATCGAATCGAGGTCAGCGGCGACTCCCTGTCTTATGAGGAATCAACGGTCATCGATATCTACGGTAGTGTTTTCGATCACACGGACGCCAATAAACTGATTCGCGACAGCTAGGCACCCCAGGCTTTAGTGATTGACTCGCTATTAACAAAGCTTGCTGTCTTCGCATTCTCGATGCATTGATCAATATCTGCGCTGGTAAGACCGAGGGTGGTTTCCGCCAGTGCATATTCGCTGTTCCAGTCAATCGCGAATAGAGACGGGTCATCTGTGTTGATTGTCGTTTTTACGCCTGCCTCTATTAGTCTCTTAATGGGATGATCTTCAATAACGGGGATGGAGCCGGTCAGCAGGTTGCTGGTTGGACAAAGTTCGAGCGTGATGTTGTTGTCGATTACCAGCTGTATAAGGTCCGGGTCATTAACAATGTGCAGTCCGTGGCCGATCCGGTCGGCGGCCATTTGTTCAATGGCATCGCGGACATTGACTCGGCTTTCCTCAACGCTGATTTCACCCGCATGGATGGTTATACCCAGGCCCTGTTCCTTTGCTTTGCGGAATAGCTGTGCGAATTCACGTCCGGGATAGTCCAGTTCCTGGTCGGCCAGGTCCATACCAACAAAGGTGTCTGCGTTAGCCGTAATGAAGTCAGCCACTTTCTGTGCCTCGGGCAGGGGCAGGGTGCGGCGGATGATACCAATCAGGCCCACGGCAATATCTGCATTGGCGCTGCTGATACCGTCCAGAATAGCCCCGTGGATAACCTCGAAACTGATGTCCCGATCATTCTGGATAAAGTCAGGTGAATAACGAAGCTCAACCAGGCGGACATTCTGAGCTGCTGCGTCTTCTACCGCTTCTTTTGTCAGGCGTGTAATCGCTTCAGGGTCAAACCAGAGGGCGCGTACCCGATCGAACCCTGCAATCATTTCTTCCAGATTCTCTTTTGGTTCTGCTACGAGGTAGTCACGTTTGAAGGTGTCGACATCTTCCGGCACCGGCAGGCCAACTCGCTCACCGATCTCAATCAGTGTCTGGTGTCTGAAGCAGGCTTCAAGGTGACAATGGATATCTGTTTTGGGTAATGCGTTAATTTTATTCATGGCGCAATTATGACATGCGTTGACTCCAGCCATGGTCTGGAAAATACTGGCACAAATCTCTAGGACATTTTGTTATGGCAAGTGCAGCAGATTGGATCGATTTATCAGGGAAGGTCGCCCACGTCACCGGCGGAGGTAAAGGCATAGGTCGTGGCATTTGTACTGCGCTCGCAATGGCGGGTGCGAAGGTCATGGTCAGTGATATTAATCTTGAAACCGCTCAGGCGACCGCGGATGAAATCGGTGGGTCGGCGATGGCCCTGGATGTTGCCGACAGGAATGCTGTTGATGCCGCACTTAACGCTACGGTGTCAGAGTTGGGTGCACTCGACATTCTGGTTAACAATGCCGGCCTGTATATAGGTTACGGTGGGCCCGTTGAAGGGATTACCGATGAAATGTGGAAATCGCTCTGGTCGGTGAATGTCGATGGGGTCTTTTACAGCTGCCGGGCTGCGGCAACCATCATGAAGGCGCAGGGGAAAGGCGGTCGAATTATTAACATTACGTCGACCCAGTCGGTGACCCCAGGTGTGGGTGTGACCTACGATGGCTCCAAGGCTGCCGTGACCATGATCACCAAAGCACTTGCCCTGGAACTGGCGCCACACGGCATTAATGTTAACGCCCTGGCACCTGGGCCTACCTGGGTTAATGAAGGTGAGCCACCGCCCATTGGTGCACAAATGCCAGCCAGCACAGGAGATCCACTTGCAGATACGGTCGCCAACAGAATTTCCAGGTTGCCCGCCGGGCACTGGGGTGATCCGATGGAGCAGGGCAAGGCGGCTGTGTTTCTTGCATCGGAGATGAGCTCGTTTGTGACCGGTATTTATCTGCCCTGTGATGGTGGCTGGCTAACATTGTAAGGAGAATTGCGTGAAGGAAGTTAATGTAACAATACCTGCAGCTGTTCCCGGCGAAAAAGCCTGGGAAGTGCTTGCAGATTTTGGCGGGTTTCTGAAATGGGCCGGTGGCGGAACGGGAGAAATAACGATCGAGGGGGAAGGAATCGGAATGATACGTCACCTTAAGATGGAGGTCGGTGAACTGGCGGAAAGACTGACAGTCCTGGATCCGGTGGAAAGAAAACTCGGTTACGATCTTGTCTATGGTGAGCCCCTGGGAATGAAACAGTACAAAGCGCTTGTCCAGGTAGTCGATACCGGTTCGACCTGTGAGCTTATCTGGCAGGGTGAGTTAGATAGTGGTGATCCGGATTCAGAGGACGAGGTGGGAGATAACCTGGTCGCTGCCTATGAGGGTATGACCCAGGCGCTGGTTTCCTATCTGGGTCGCTAGGGGTGGGCCAGACATGAAAAAGTAAAACGTGTTATATATACTGCTTGAATCCAGAACAGGGTAGAAAATGAGCGAGAATCAGATTAAGGCACCCGGCGAGGCGAGAATGCCCGGTCCCAGTTTCAGAGACTACATCCTCCGCGACGAATCCCAGCCACCCGCCGCATTCCTCGAAGAATCCTATGAGTTCATGGGTGACGACGACATTTCCTATGAGAATTACACGTCGCAGGAATATGCCGATCGTGAATTCGAGAAAATGTGGCCGCGGACCAGGCAATGGGCATGCCGCGAAGATCATATTCCTGAACCAGGAGACTATTACGTCTACGATGTTGGCCACCTGTCGGCTATCGTGCTTCGAACCAACGAAGGCGAGATCAAGGCTTACTACAACGCCTGTATGCATCGAGGAACACAGCTGAAACATCCAGGCTCCTGTGGCTGGTCTCCTGATTTACGATGTCCGTTCCACGGTTGGACCTGGTCACTTGAAGGTCAGCTGGTTGATCTGCCCCAGGACT
Organism: K189A clade bacterium; assembly: GCA_018607685.1. Lineage (GTDB taxonomy): Bacteria > Pseudomonadota > Gammaproteobacteria > Pseudomonadales > Azotimanducaceae > UBA9659. The sequence continues at coordinate 6,320 of JABBBA010000116.1, forward strand.
GGGACTTTCCTCATGTCAGGGAAGATAGTCATCACCTGCCGGAAATGAGTGTTGGTACCTGGGCGGGCTTTGTCTTCGTTAATTTTGAACAGGACGCTGTTCCGCTGGAAGAATACCTGGGCGTTCTGCCGCGACATTTCGCAGATTTTAAGATTGAAGACCGTTACGTCGAATACCATGTCCAGAAGCGACTGCCGTCCAACTGGAAAGCCTCTGCTGAAGCATTTTTGGAGGCCTATCATGTGAGGGAGACCCATGCCGGTGGCATGGAGGGTACCGAGGTTGCGACCCAGTACGATGTGTTCGGTGAAAATGTTTCCAGGTTCATTCATACCGTCGGTGCGCCTTGCCCCTTAACAAACCCACCACCTACGGAACAACAGCTGTTGGAGCGTTTGTGGGTGCGCGGCAGGGAAGATGAAGAGGTTGCGCAGGTTCCTGAGGGCAAGACGGCAAGAGATGTCTATGCGGGTATTGTGCGCGAACAGTTTGCTCAAAAATATGAGCAGGACTTTTCGCACGTCTCAACGTCACAGGCGTTGGACTCTATTGAGTACTTCCTGTTTCCAAATATGTTCCTTTTCCCTGGCCTGTCATTACCAATGGTGTATCGGTTTCGGCCGGACCCGAAGGACCCTGACTACAGTCTCTTCGATTTGCTGTTCCTAAGACCCAAGCCATTAGACAAACCTGCGCCTCTGCCGCCGGAACCTGTGTTTGTGGATATTGAGGAGAGCTACTCGAAGGTGGAAGGCCTGGGTCGGCTCGGTGGCGTCTATGACGAAGACACCAGTAACCTCGCCGCGCAAACCCGTGGTTTTAAGTCCAGCCTGAAGCGAGGCGAGACGCTGGGCAACTATCAGGAGGTTCGCGCGCGGCACCTGCACGCCATGGTGGAGAAGTACCTTAATAGTTAGAGCTTCTGTCTGTATAACCCCAGCATCTACTAAGGAATAAAATGAAAATTGGAATATCGGTGACCTCTTCACATTCTGTAGAGGACCCGCGCGAGGGTGCGCGTAACATGATCGAGCGAGCCCGGGCATCCCGCGATGCAGGACTCGACACTTTGTTTGTCGGTGATCACCATGTGACGCCATTCCCCTATTATCAGAACAGTGTGATGCTGGCGCGAATGCTGGCAGAGTGGGGTGACAAACCCTATGGCGCATTGTATCTGCTGCCCCTCTGGCATCCCGTTACCCTTGCTGAACAAATCGGTACGCTTGCCAGTCTGGGTAAGGGTCAGTTCATCATGCAGTGTGGGTTAGGCGACGCGCGTCAGGGTAAAGCGATGGGTATCGATATGTCCAAAAAGGTTGGCATGTTCGTGGCCAGCATTAACAGCATGCGCGGTATGTGGCGTGGAGAGGCTGTCGACGAACCAAAGTACTGGAACCTGTCCCAGGCAAAAATTTCTCCGGTGCCAACCGAACCTGTCGACATCTGGATTGGCTCGCTGGTTGATAAGGCCATAGAACGAACTGCGCGCATGGCAGAAGGCTGGCTTGCTGCGCCGTCACTATCACCCGTTGATTCCGGCAAGGTGCTGGATCGTTACATGGAATACTGTTCTAAATATGACCGTGTCCCGACGGCAAAAGCTATTCGTCGAGATATTTATGTGGGTTCCTCCAGCGAGGATGCGCGAAAGGTCGCGGCACCCTACGTGGAGAAAGGCTATCGAGGCATTCCGGATGATGCATTGATGATTGGTTCCGCCTCAGAAGTTGCGGGCCAGATTAAGGTCCTTCAAGAGCAGGGTTTTACCGACATCATCGTTAGAAACATCAGCAGCAACCAACAGGAATGCATGGCGTGCATTGAACGCCTGTCCAATGTGAAAGAACAGCTGAAGTAATCAGTCTAGGTCTGTTCCAGAAACTCAACCCAATTGCCATCAGGGTCTTCGACCATCGAAATTCGAACGCCAGGACGTACATCCATGAGTGATACCGGTACCTTGTAACCGGCATCGCTGCACTCGGCAGTGATCTCATCAAGGTTGTCGACACTGATAGTCCAGTACCGATAGCCGGTTGCAGCTGCGACACCGCCTGGAGGAGCAACCGCTGCTGGTTCCTTTGCCTGTACCAGAATCTTGATAACAGAATCACCGGCCAGAAGCCTGTGCATCGTTGTTCCACCCGGCATGTCCACTTTGGCCTGGTAAGGTAATCCGACGATATCCCTGTAGAAAGTCAGCATTGGTTCTACATCTTTGGTAATAATGCCAAAGTCGATGCTGGATTTTGTAATGCTAATACCCATGGTGTGCCTTCAGTTGTTTGATGTCAGTTGATGTCTCTAGCATAGCGCATCAGTGGCTAAACTATCACCGCTGTACCGCGTCCGCGAGTTGCTGAATAGAACAACCCTCTTTGGGTTGAGCTTACACTTCAAACTGGAAGTGCTTTCCTTTCCGAACAACCTTTCCTGCCGATGGTGTAGCGAAGTGAGTGCCGAAGACCAGTAACTCCTCGTCAGCAAATCTCCCAAGGCTCTCGACACGTGTCTTCTGTGCCATGGGTGTATCCCAGTCAGCGGAACATTCCCAATAGGGCTCTTCCATCTGGCAGGGGTGGTGCAGGAAGTCACCGGTAATAACTGCCTTTTCGCCCTTTGATTCGATACGAACACTGACGTGGCCAGGCGTATGACCCGGGGTAGGTTCCAGTTTCACTTCGTCGCAGATCTGCTCGTTAACATCCACAAATTTCACCAGCCCGGCATCTATCACAGGTTGGATGGAGTCCTCGATGAACTCGTTGTACATCGGATTAGAACGTTGCTCATCGGTGTACTTCCATTCTTCCTGGCCAAAGATGTACTCGGCGTTCTCGAAAGTAGGCACCCACTTGCCGTCCACCAGCTTGGTGTTCCAGCCGACGTGATCCGTGTGCAGGTGAGTACACAGGACCATATCGATGGACTCCGGCGGGTAGCCAGCATTGGTAATGTCTTCAATGAACTTTGTCTGCAGATGTCCCCAGGATTTGATGGCCCGCTCCTTGTCATTTCCAAGGCAGGTATCAACAACGATAGTTTTTGTGGGAGTATCAAGGACAAGTGCATGAATACTGATGATGCAATTGCCCTCGGCATCCGCGAAATGCGGTTGTAACCAAGGCATCGCCTGAATATTTTCTTTAGTGGCATCGGGTAGCAGGAACATAGGGCCTGCACTCTCTCCCTCCAGGATACGGGTGATTTTTACATCACCAATTTGCCATTGGTTAGTGGGCATTATTTAACTCCTTTTTTAGCCTTCATCTGCGGCAAACTGGGCGTAAGCTTCCGCCGTACCTGCGGCCATTTTATCGCCATCAAACGGGATCGACAGCTCCGGGGTGAATTCCAGGACGATTCGTTCCGGTGTATCCAGGAATTTCACAAACAGTTCTGGTTTCAGATCCTTGGTGAAGGCATTGCCGTCGTCTTTTGCCATGGACATACCCATCGCCAGCAGGTTGTAGAACCAGAGTTTGGTTTTCTCGTCATCATGGATCACGGTGTTACCTTTATAGGTGACGGTTTTACCACCACCCATAGGGGTGCCTTTACTAGTGAATACACAGGAAGATCGACCATCCCGGGCTATCGCTTTGATGCGAACGCGTTCTTTAGTCGCTGTCATCCAGATCTTTCCATCCACAGGAACGTAAGCGGTGATGACGCCAATGGGGTGACCTGCCTTGTTGGCCCAGATAAAAACACATTCGCCGGCGCTGTTGATCAACTCCTGTTCACGTTCGGGGTCCAGGCGATACTGTTTCACGTCGTCGTAATTTTTAGATTGGTCGTTCATGTGCTTCTCCGATACTGAAATGACTAAATAAGAACAAACAGGAACCAGGCGAGTGCCGGTAGAAAACAGACGGCGATCGCGGTGTAAATAAGCTGGGACCTGAGTACTGCGTCTTTATCTACTACTGAGGCGACGGTTGCAAGAAACAGTGCGCCCCATGTGGAGAAGGGTGATATGTCACTAATAGCGGCGGAAATAGCCATTGCTGTAATGAGGCCGGTGCCTTCCAGATCACCCGATACAATGAAGGGTGCAGATAGCGGTACGAGCATACCAATGGTGCCCATGGTCGAGGCAACGCCCGTCACGATTGACACGAGGTAGCACAGGAACAGGGCGATCAACTCCGGAGATCCTATCTGGCTGACCTGGTTCGCCATCCAGTCAATGGCGCCTGCTTTCTGGATCATGTGGACGTAGGTCAACACGCCGGAGATGACAAGGACAATCGGCCACGCAA
>JABBBA010000090.1 GCA_018607685.1 K189A clade bacterium
GTCCGGGTGGCATTGGACTATCTACCCGCAAAATGTCTCGCACCGGATGAGAATCGGCATCCAATACTTCTGCATAACTCACGCCCGCCGATCTATCCGTTCCTGTGAATGTTTCAACCATTTCTATTCCCAAAATTGAATGACAAATTAGTGGTATCGAGTGTAAAGGCTCCGATTCGCATCCAAGTTGATGCAGATCAAAAAAGGATGCGCTGGACATTCGCCGGACTACCGACAGAACATTCATCAAAGGCATTCACAAAGATCATTCTCTTAACACTTACCAAACGTTAGGGCTTCAACATTGATCCAGATCATCCGGGATATACGGCCTGGCTCATACAATGAGCCACCCAATTAAAAACACTTCCAAAATGGCTGCAAAGTTTGATGCAACCCTGATAAAACGTTATGACGTCCCCGGCCCCCGGTACACCAGTTACCCGACGGCTCTTCAGTTCGGGTCGTTCACCGCGGCAGATTTTGACAAGGCCATCATTGAGTCTACAAATGAAAACGGCGATCTTTTTCTCAACTGAAATCGACAGACTCGCCTTCTTTCGGAATGATGGGCTGATCCAGCTCAATGGCGAAGGCATTCAGGTAACAGATCAAGGCAGACTCCTGATCAGAAATATCTGCATGGTGTTTGATCGCCATCTCCCTGCCCATGCGCGCAGACCGCGTTTTTCAAAAGCCATTTGAGCGGAGGTCAGAAGGTCAAGGGCTTTACATACGAGCCCGGAGACAAGCCCTGATGATACCCCTTACAAGTAACGGCTAGAGCAGAAGCTTCAGCGCCAACCCCAGAATCATTGATACGCCGAAGTAACTGCAATATCTAAAGGCGAACGCCGCATACCAGAGAGGCCAAACGTCGTCAGGATAATCAGCTGGTTTAGAAACGGGTGCCTCGTTTCGCAGTTTCTGTAACAGCGAAACCGCGGCTGGCAGGGTCAACAAACACACGAGCAACCACCATGCGCTGCTGATAAGAACAAGCATGCTGGCCAACACCCATTGAGTTAGCAGCAACACAATTGTCAGGTTTCGGCTTGCGGTCGGACCGATCAATACGGGCAATGAAGCAATACCCTTCTCACCATCATCATCGGACTTGTCCATGTGCTTTCCCATGATCACAAGCGTCGGACCTATGCCAGCAACAATCGAAACCAGAATGACTTCCAGATTCATGGTACCAGCGACAACAAAGTAGCTGCCACCGGTTATCAGGGGCCCCCATACCAGCAACACGGACAGCTCACCCAGGGCAAAATGTTTCAGCGGCCAGGTATAGAACAAAACAAAAAAAGCACCCGCTATCGACAGATACAGGGAAACCGGGCCTGTCTGGGCAACGACGTAAATGCCACAGGCAATGGCGGCTAATCCTGTAAGGGTCGTTACATACCAAAACTCTTTGATGGTAACCAGACCGTCTTCCAGCACATGCGTGCCATATCGCCTGCGAAAATAGTTTTCTTTGTCTATCCCCTTTATGTAGTCAACCCAATCGTTAATCAGGTTGTTACTGGCGTGCGCCAGTGTCAGGCCGAGCAAAAGGGCAATGCACAAAACAAAATCGACCGGACCGTCTGTGGCTGCAAGGATGATACCCACCAGAACGGTGGCTATTGTCATAACCAATACAACAGCTCGAGACATCACCAACCATCTCAACGGCCAGCGTAACGATTGCCAGTCCTTGCGATCCAGCCTTGGCACACGGGTTATCAGTTGCAACAGCGTTTACTCTACAAAAAATTCGAGCAGAGGAATCAGATGACAAATGGCGAACCTGTTTCCACTGCTATTTCCCGAACACGCTCCCTGACACTGCGCTTTCGGCGGAACCATGACTCGTTAATGAGTGTAAATTCCGCGGAGGCTGGTGGCAGCTTGTCGTCAGGGTATATCGCATTGACAACGCAGGCCTCCATACAGGCACCACAATCAGTGCAACGTGCCGGATCAATAAAGGACATCAGGTCCTCCGGTTCGGAGAATATACAGAATTCCGGGCAGACTTCCATACAGGCTTCGCCCTTAACACCAATGCAGATATCTGTCACAACATACGTCATCAACTATTCCAGAAGGTAGGTCTGAGGACTTTACTGCAAATGCTCTGTGGTAACCGATGACCTGTATCAATGTACGTTCAGGCTTAAGGAAAATATTCAGCCTGAATTCGTACGACTAAAGTCAAACTAGCGTTTGGGAGGAATGCCTAATTTGGCTATACTGCGCACCACACAGCGATCTTTCGCTCATTTCACGATTTGATTGATAAAAACCCAGGGACGTAATTAATTGACGGGCAATGTATCTGCTTCACAGATCGCGAGCAATTTCGCCTCGCCTTCTTATGCCAAGGCGCTTTTTCAGTTCGGTAATACGCTGCTGCTTTACGCAGCTTCCATCTACCTGATGTTCATGCTGCTCCCCGTTTCCTATGGATATGTGCTCGCACTCTCTCTGGTTGCGACGATTGCACATGTTCGACTGTTCATGATCGGGCACGACTGCGCTCACCAGTCTTATTTACCAAGAACTGGTATTCAAAACAAAGTGCTGGGCAACTTTATCGGCATATTGACCAACACACCTCTCGACTATTGGGGAAGTCAGCATCTGCTTCACCACCAGACAGTTGGCAACCTGGATCGCAGGGGGTACGGCGATGTTGTCACTCTCACGACTGAAGAGTTCGAGGCGACACCTTTCTGGAGCCGCGTCTGGTACCGGATCGGTCGCAACCCGTACGTTCTCATGTTCATCTTCGCACCTATCCATTTCGCCATCATGCAGCGATATCCCTTTGAACAAAAAACAGCACCCAGGAAAGTCTGGCTAAGCATCCTGGGTACCAATCTCGGAATGGTCGTTTATTACGGCGCGCTGATCGCTCTTTTTGGCCTGAAATCCGTTTTGCTCGTATTTATCCCGGTATTGCTAATGTCCTCGACCATTGCGGTCTGGCTTTTCTATGTGCAGCACCAATTTGACGAGGCCTATTGGGAGCGCGAAGAAGCGTGGAACTATAAGGATGCAACACTGAAAGGCAGTTCGTTCTACGACCTGCCTCGCTGGCTTCACTGGGCAACCGGCAACATTGGTTACCACCATATTCACCATCTGAACCCAAAGATCCCAAACTATAACCTGGCTGCCTGCCATGCGGCGGATCCTATGCTCCAGGAGGACCATACCTTGGGTTTCCGGGAGAGTTTCCGCCTTGGAAAACTTGCACTATGGGATGAGTCGGCGAGACGCCTCATTACCTTCTCAGAATTCGATCGAAAGAGTTAGACCACACCGGCGCTTCGGAAACTGTTCACGATCTGGTCAATAGCCGGCGAACTCCATAGTTTGATCGGTATCGTCCGATCAAACGGTTAGGCTCTGTTTTTATAATGCCGGGTTGCCGATAACGCCCGAAGTTGTCCAGCAGCCTGTTCCGCCGTAATGTCGCGCTGCCCCTCCCCCAGCATCTCAAAGCCAACCATAAATTTCCTGACCGTCGCTGACCGCAACAGTGGCGGATAAAAGTGGGCGTGCAGTTGCCAGTGATCTCGACCCGGGTCCATACCGGTCACATCACCGGGTGCCTGGTGCCACCCCATGGAATAGGGAAAACTGGTCTCGAAAAGGTTGTCGTATCGAATAAGGCAGCGCTTGAGTATGTCCGCAAGCGATCGACGCTCACTGGCATCCAACTCACCAAGATGACGCACATGCCGGCGTGGTAACAACATCAATTCATAGGGCCACAACGCCCAGTAGGGAACGACGGCCAGCCAATGATCATTTTCCTCCACCGTACGCGTTCCGTCACGCTGCTCAGCGTCGACATAGTCCAGCAGCATCGGTGTTTGATGCTCCAGAAAGTAGGTACGGAGATTTGCATCTACCTGCGCCGGTTCACTCGGCAGATAATCGCTAGCCCAGACCTGGCCATGGGGGTGTGGATTAGAGGATCCCATAACGGCACCCTTGTTCTCGAAAACCTGAACCCAGGCATGGTTCTGAACCAGTTCTACGTACTGGTCTCGCCAGAGCTCTACCACGTTGGCAATCGCATCGACTGTCATCTCCGGTAACGTCAGGTCATGACGCGGCGAGAAACAAATCACACGGCATTGTCCTGTCACAGACTCTGACCGCATCAAACCGGTTTCTACTGGCACCCCGGCAGCAGGACCATCCACCTTCAGGGCAGCGAAATCATTCTCAAACACAAAGGTCGCGGCGTAGTCAGGGTTTGATTCACCATTTGCCCGTGTATTGCCAGGACACAGGTAGCAATTCGGATCATGCGTAGGCCTGTCACTAAAATCGGGTGCTTCCCGCTTTCCCTGCCAGGGTCGTTTGGTGCGATGCGGCGACACAAGCACCCATTGCTGCAACAGCGGATTAAAACGACGGTGAGGGTGATCCTCCGGATTGAACCCAATTATTCCGCCATTACTCATTGCTGGAACCCATGACTGGAACTCACAATCTCTTCTGCGCCAGCACCAATCTCAGCAGGATAAAATTTCGCGTCATAGCCAATCTCTGTCCGATAGGCGGCCCCGACAACCCGTGAGAACTGTTCAACATCAGATGTTTTTATCAGCACAAGACCACAACCACCAAACCCGGCACCCATCATTCGCGCACCCAGAACACCGGGTTGTTCCTGGGCAAGGCCTATTAGTGTGTCCAGCTCATGGCCCGTGACTTCGTAATCGCATTGCAGCGAGAGATGACTCGCATTCAGGAGCTTTCCAAAGCCTTTGACGTCACCGCTCGACAACTTAGCTGCTGCCTGCGACACGCGATCCTGTTCGCTGACGACATGCCGAACACGTCTGCCTAGTAATGGATCGTCAATACAGGCCAGCGCATCGTCCAAACGATCAATGGGTAACTCGCAGAGAGCAGTAACCCCAAAAACAGGCTGCAGGATAGACAGCGCCTGCTCTACTTCTTCTCGGCGGCGATTATAAGCTGACTCGCCGAGGCGTCGTTCTTTACAACTATTGACGATCAACAAACTGTAATCACCCAATTCAACGGGATAGTAATTGATAGAAAGGTCCTTGCAGTCCATCAGCATCGCATGGTTTTTCTTACCCAGAGCAATTGCGCCCTGATCCATGATGCCGCAGTTCACGCCGACAAACTCGTTTTCAGCTCGTTGAGCCAGCCAGCTCAATGCCTGTCGATTGGTAAAATGGTCGTCGGAACTGGAATATCCAGTAAGTGCCTCGATCATCACCGCGATGCCCACTTCGAGGGAAGCAGATGAAGACAGACCGCCTCCCGGAATATCTCCGCCAATAGCCACATCTAACCCAGGGACATCGACATTCAACTTAACGTACTCAACCACCACCCCTTTGATGTAATCACCCCAATGAGCTGGTGTGGCGGGCTGTAAGTTACCGGCGGGGTTGAATTCCACCTCACCGGGTTCGTTGATCGACACGACCCGGACTGTCCCCAGACCGTTAGGCTGCGCAATAATGATAGTGCCGAACTGGACCGCTGCCGGAAATACCAGGCCGCCACAATAATCGATATGTTCCCCGATCAGGTTGATTCTGGCCGGCGAAAAAAAACGACGAATACCTTCCGAGTTTGGACGCGGCCCATAGCTGCTCTCGAAAAGGTCCTGTACTTGATTGAGTAAATCCATCTGCATATGACTGCATAAACCCTCAGGTTACCGGTAATTTCGACCGGCTCCTCAGCCAGCCTCTTTCACCCAGATTAACGTTCTGCTAAAGGCAGCACTCGGCGCGCTATGAACCATAAGCAATAACGCAGCTAAATGGTATTCCTCAGAGTTGACTTTGACCTCGAGCGGCGACACATTAACAGGCTCACACTCTCACTGTGCCTTATAAAATGACCACATCTACTCACAAAACCTTCTGTCGCTATTGCCACGCCTACTGCCCAATGCTGGCCGAGGTTTCTGATGGAAAAGTTCTGTCCGTTAAACCAGATACCGATAACGAGATGTATGGCGGTTATACCTGTATTAAAGGCAGGCAACTTGTAGAACAAATGTACCAGCCGCAGCGATTGACGACCTGCAAGGTTAAGAACAGCAACGGTGAGTTCGAAGATATTACCAGCGAGAAAGCCCTCGATGAAATTGCCGAGCGTGTCAGCAAACTCGTTGAAGAATTCGGGCCCCGTTCAATTGCAACTTATAACGGCACCGTGGCATTCCAGAATTCTGGCCAGCTGGTCTACAGTCGGGAATGGCACAATGCACTGAAATCGCCCTCCTATTATACAAGCGTGACGATCGACCAACCGGCCAAAGTGTTTGTTGGTTCACGTATGGGTTTCTGGACCGCAGGCAGTCATTTCTTCCACGATTCAGATGTCACGATGATTATTGGTAACAATCCAATCGCATCACACTATGCTCCACCGGGCGGTGTCCCTTCTGTCAGCCCGTCAGACCAGATCCGAAAAGCGAAAAAACGGGGCCTCAAGCTCATTGCCATTGACCCAAGGGAAACAGAGCTTACACGTCGCGCTGATATACACCTGCAAATCAAACCGGGTGAAGACGCCGCGCTACTGGCCGGTATGATTAAAGTGATCCTTGATGAGGAACTGCAGGACATAGAATTCTGTGAGCAGTACACCAGCGGGCTTGACGAACTACGCGCCTCCGTTGAGGAATATGACCTTGCGACGGTCTCCGCTCGCACCGACGTTCCTGAAGACCTGATCCTTGACGCTGCCAGAACCTTTGCGGCGGGCCCCAGAGGTGTTGCCATCACAGGAACCGGTCCGGAAATGAGTGCGCACCCCAATCTGACAGCCCATATGGTTGGGTCTCTGAACACAATTTGTGGACGCTACTATCGCGCCGGAGACACTCACCCAAATCCTGGCTCACTGGCCCCGGAAGCACCCAAGTTAGCCCAGGTGTTTGAATCTCCCGTCGCCTGGGGTCGAGGAGATCGCAGCCGCACACACCCTGACCTTGGCGAACTCGCCTCTGCGACAGGGGTACGCGAAATGCCTACTTCACAGCTGGCTGATGAAATACTCATGCCCGGCGAAGGCCAGATAAAGGCGTTATTCGTGATTGCCGGTAATCCCCTGATGGCCTTCCCCGATCAGGAAAAGGCATTTGCAGCGATGCAGGAACTGGATCTGCTGGTCTGTATTGACCCTTACATGTCTGCTACTGCAGAAATGGCAGACTATGTTTTCGCCCCCAAACTCACCCTCGAGCGCGAGGACGTCACGCTGCTTGCTGACTACTGGTACGAAAAACCCTACAGTCAATACAGCAAGGCTGTTGTAGAAACTGATCATGATGTCATTGAAGAATGGGAATTCTATTGGGGGCTTGCCAAGCGAATGGGGCTGGAAGTCACCATTAAAAACGAAATTATTCCTAACGACCGAAAACCAACCAAGTTTGAGTTACTGAAGGCGATCACCAAAGGCTCACGCGCTGACCTGGACTTCCTAAGAGACAATCCGGGCGGGCACATCTTTGAAGAGATGCAGGTAGAAGTCCAACCTGCTGCCGAAGGTGCAACTGGCCGGCTGAAACTGTTCCCGGTGGGTGTCGCTGAAGAGTTCCAGGCCCTGGAAAAGACTGTTGAGACCGACAAAGATTACAGCCATAAGTTAATTGGATTTCGTAGCAAATACGTTCTCAATTCATTTGGCCGGACCTTACCTGCGATTGTCGCCAAGTCGGGCACCACCAATCCTGCACACATTCATCCGGATGACCTGGCGGCCATGAATATTGCCGACGACAGTGAGGTGGTGATTCATTCACCTCACGGTTCGATCCCTGCGATTGTCAAAGCCAACAGTAAAATCAAACCGGGCGTCGTTGCAATGCACCACTGCTGGGGAGTGGCACCTGGCCAGCAGGCGCCTGTTCGCGAGGTAGGCTCGAATACCAATCTCCTGGTTAATGGCGAAGAAGAACTTCAAACATTTACCGGGATGACACGCTCCAGCGCCATTCCAATTAATATTAGCCCAATCTAGCACCCTGGCAGACAAGAGAGATGCGATGCTGCATCTTGCCAGGACTGTTAATTTATCTCATCCCTGGCGGGGCCGGCTCGCACAAAACATATGATCAAACGCTTTGTTATCGTTGCACTTTCGTTAACGCTGGTCTTCAGTGGCATCTTCGGCTGGAAAGCTTACCAGCAGAAACAGTTTGATGAGCGACGCGCCGCGGGAGGGCCTTCGGCAGTAACCGTCTCCACCACCGTGGCAATAACCGAATCCTGGGCACACAAAATCAACACCGTTGGTAGCCTTCGTGCCATCCAGGGTGTAGAAGTCAGCGCTGAGGTTTCCGGTGTAGTAGCAGACATCAGTTTTGTCTCGGGCTCCAGAGTTAAGGCAGGGGCACCACTGTTACAACTGGATGCTACCGCCGAGAAAGCAGAATTGCGTTCCCTGGAAGCCCAGTTGGAATTGGCGAGCCAGGACTATGAAAGAGCAAAGGGGCTTGCAGTAAAAACTGTGCTTTCTCAGGCGCAGCTGGATCGAACAAAAAGTATTCTGGACAGCCTCAAGGCGCGTGCAGAAGAACAACAGGCGTTCATTGCCCGAAAATCTATACGGGCCCCGTTCGGCGGCGAGCTCGGTATTCGTGAAATCAACCTGGGGGAGTATCTCTCGCCCGGCACACCCATTGTGACATTGCAGCAGCTGAATCCCATTTTTACCGATTTCAGCGTCCCCGAACGCTACCTCAACAACCTCGCTGTCGATCAAATCATCGAGGTTGAACTCGCGGCCTTCCCATCAGAAGTCTTCGAAGGCAAAGTCAGCGCGATCAGCCCCAAGGTTGAGTCTCGAACACGAAATGTTGAGCTTCAGGCCATACTGGAAAACAGTGACCGTCGACTTCGACCGGGGATGTTCGCCCGGGTCGCTGTACTACTGGGCGGAACAAGCGAGGTTATTACCTTGCCTCGAACCGCCGTCGATTTCCTGCCTTATGGCAATAGCGTCTTTATTGTCACCGAAGAAGGCAATGGCCTGACCGTTCAACGCCGTCAGGTCACAACTGGTCGAGTCATTGGTCCCCGGGTTGAAATCACCAAAGGGATCAAAGCAGGCGAGCAGGTCGTCAGTGCGGGCCAGTTAAAACTGCGCAACGGACAACTCATAAAGGTCGATAACTCAGTTGTGTTAACGGGTGGAGCCACCCGGGGATGAAAATCACCGACCTATTTGTCAACCGTCCCGTGTTGGCAACAGTCGTTACGCTGCTGATACTACTCGTCGGTTTCAGGTCTTTGACCCTGCTGGAACTTCGGGAATATCCGCGCGCAGACAAGGCCGTTATTTCTGTCACCACCGCCTACCCGGGCGCCGACGCTGAACTGGTACAGGGGTTCATCACCACGCCGCTGCAGCGCGCCATATCAGAAGCTGCCGGCATTGATTACCTTATCTCAGATTCAAAACAGGGCATCTCCATCATCTCCGCCAACATGGATTTGAACATTGACCCTAACGTCGCCATTGCGGAAATCCAGGCGAAGGTCGCCAGCCAGCGAAGTGTACTGCCACGTGAGGCGCTGGACCCCGTCATAGATCTTCGGACAGGCAATGCCTTCGCACTGCTGTACCTCGCCTTTTCGAGCGAGGAAATGAACCCAAGTCAGATTACTGACTATCTAATGCGCGGCCCGATACCAAAAATTCAGGCGGTTCCCGGGGTTGCCAAAGCCCAGATCAGCGGCAACCAGGTTTATGCCATGAGAGTCTGGCTGGACCCCCAGCGCATGGTTGCACTGGGGGTTACGGCCACTGATATCAGGGCCGCGTTGCAACGAAACAACTACCAGGCCGGGGTGGGACGAACCAAGGGTGATTACCTCAGTATTGACCTGACGGCCACAACGGACATCTCAGAAGTCGACGCATTCAACAATCTCATCATTCGCTCTGACGAGGAATCGCTGGTACGCATGCGGGATGTTGCCGAAGTCTCTCTTGACGCCAAGAACTTTGACCAAACCAGCTGGTTCAATGGCAATCCCGCCATCATGGTGGGAATAGAAGCCGCCCCCGGCGCCAATCCACTGCTGGTTTCCGATGCTGTCCGGAAACAGGTTGAGGATATTGAGCGCCAGTTACCCGCATCATTAAAGCTATATCGGGTTCACGATGGCAGCCAGTACATTGAAGATTCCATCAATGAAGTACTGCGCACCCTCGCAGAAGCCATGATCATCGTGCTAATCATCATCCTGCTATCGCTGGGTAGTTGGCACGCGGCTATTGTCCCCGCGTTATCAGTACCGCTGGCGTTGATCGGCGCTGGAACGATCATGCTGATGTTCGGGTTTTCCCTGAACCTCCTGACATTGCTGGCATTGCTGCTGGCTATTGGACTGGTCGTGGACGATGCCATTGTTGTGGTAGAGAACGTGCATCGCCACATTCAGGAGGGAAAGACGCCGCTGGCCGCTGCACAGGACGGTGCACGGGAGCTGG
>JABBBA010000135.1 GCA_018607685.1 K189A clade bacterium
GGGCCAAATGCACTGGCTGCAAGAAACGGCCCCATAAGCCCCATAACACTTCCGAAGGAAGCAACACCAAACCTTGATGCGATTATCGCGCCGAGCAACGGTAGAAAACCACCGGCAGAAAACCCAAGCAAACCACTCAGTACAATAAGCGTCGAATAGCTTGGGCTTGCCAGCAATCCGAGCACAACGATCGCACAGGCCAACAATGCCAATCCAAACAGTCCTCGATGATCAAACCGATCTGCCATTGTACCGAAGAAAAGCTTACCCATAATCATGACGGTCGCGAAAACCGATATGAGAAATGCCGTCTGCATGGATTCAATACCGAGGATCTCTGCGTAAGGTCGTAAATGTTGCTGGATGCTGCCGAAGGCGGTGATCAATGGCAGGAAGGAGAGCACAACCACCCAGAACGTTCTCTGCTTGAGAATTTCCGCAACCGTCCAGTACCTGACGTGCAGTTCTTCCGATGCAGGATCCGTTTCTCCCGGTGATTCAGCCTCCACACCCAGTTCTTCCGGTGTACTTCGAACGGTCAACCAAACAAGCGGCAGAATGACCACAACAAAAGCTATGCCCAGCATCCAGTGAGCATCGCGCCAGCCATAGGACTGATAAAGCAATGTCACCAGCGGCGCCATAACAACACCACCAATTGAGGTGCCTGTGGTCGAAAGACCAATCGCCAACCCGCGGTTTTTATCAAACCATTTCGCCGCCAGAGTCTGCGCCGCCAACGGACCAGCCAGCAGGACTCCGGCCATAATCAAGGTGCCGTAGATCACAACGATTTGCCAGAACTCTGTGGTCAGTGAAATAAGCACATAACCTGTTCCCGCGCAGGCGGTGCCAGTACAGATCAATGTCCTGATGGAATACCTGTCCATGGCGTAGCCCGCGAACGGCGCTATTAGACTCTGTGCAAGGTTCAGAATTGTGATCGGTACCATCACATAGGTTAGCGTCACACCCAGGTTGTCATCATCAAGCCATTCTCCAACCCACAGGGTGTAAGAAAAGAAGATAGACCCGAACAGGACACCCTGAAAAACAAGACTGACGCCAACAATGTTCCAACCGTAGTACCAGGGTGTTTTCAACATTAGCTCAACTCGTCGTTGTGGCGATTACACGCAAGCCAAGAGCATAGCACCCTTCAAATCTGGCTGTCCTGCCACATCTGGTCTACTCTCCTTCCCCACTAAACATTAAAAGGAAGCGGTCGTGGATTACCTGACGGTTGAACAAGCGAAAAAGGAATCCGGGTTAAGGCTGGTGTTAACCCGCGATGTACCCGGACCATGGAGCGAGGCCGCAAAGGCAGTTTTTCGCTGGCATGATCTGGACTACATCGCAGTAGAACAGATCGGCGGGCGGGACAATGCGGAACTGGTCGAATGGACAGGCCACCGGAATGCTCCGATTGCATTATATCGAGATGAACCTCCCAGGGTCCGATGGCAGGAAATCCTGGATCTTGCGGAAAGACTCGGCAAGGGCCCCTCACTGTATCCTGAAGATATTGACCAGCGAATCCAGGTAGTGGGTATTGCCAGTGAGATCTGCAATCAGGGTGGAATGGCCTGGCACGCCCGGATGCTTATGCTGAATGTCACCTACCAGGCACATGGTGACGTCGTGTTCGAGAAAAATCCCATGTTCCTGGAGTACGGCTTTTCCGAAGCCGCTGTGCAAGCTGCCATTGAACGGGTGGAACAGATCCTGAACTACCTGGCGAAAACCATTAAAGCCCAAACAGCGGCGGGTTCCATTTACCTGGTGGGCGAAACGATGACCGCAGCGGACATCTACTGGGCTTGTTTCTCCAACATGCTTGAAGCATTGCCTCCCGAAGTTAACCCGATGCCCGATTCACTAAGACAGGGATGGGGCGCGCTTGCCAAAGGCATCAGCGGTTACGACCCGGTACTGATCGAGCAGCGCAACGCCATTTTCGAAAAACACCTGTGGTTACCGCTGGAGTTTTGAAAAACGGGCTGCAACCTGATGGTTCGCAGCCCTTCATCAAACAGCATTAATTGGAACGGGTTAAGCCTGGCGCCCGGTGTCCGGCTGCTGAAATTTGGCTACCGGGGTGCCTACGGTCGCTGTGCTTTTTCCTTCGCAATCGCTGCCTCAATCTGTTTTCGTTCGGTGCCATCCTGGCGCGCCCGCAGACCTCGATCCATCTCATCCAGGACTTTGGCTGCAAACTCGTTACCCTGAATCTCGTCCCAGTAAGCGGCTACGTGCGTCGTTGCCAGTATAGGATTCTCAACATCCAGCATCGGCACGGTTCGCTCACACAAAAATAATGCGGGCACCAGGGTGCAGTCAGCTCGCGTCAACCTGTTCCCAACTGCGTAGCCACCGCGGCCAATGTGTTGCTCCAGAGCACCCATGCCGCGAGTTATCTGTCCTGTTAGCAGATCACGTACCGCGTCGACGCGTGTTTTTCGATTAATTTGCGGCAGCGCCATAAAAATATTGTTCATCAGGTAGATGTCGGCAATTCGGGACACCAGCCGAACCTGGGAGCGAATCCATGGAGAGCTTCCTAACAATGACTGTTCCGGATAGCAGTCATCCAAATAGTCAGCAATTACCTCCGACTCGGGGATAATACCCTCCGCTACCTCCAGTACAGGTATTCGGCCAATGGGCGAGTAATCCGACAATTTCCCCATAAAGAATGAGGCCGGAAGATCAAACTCCACGTCTTCGATACCCATGGCATAAAGCTGCATTCGCACTTTTGCAGAGTAGGGGCTTAGATCACCGGTAATTAGTTTCATCATTGTTCTCCATAAACGCCAAAGGTTGGAAGTTTCACTCACACTCGCGGCTCTGTTCAAACGCCATCAATAGTGGTGAAAAAAGTAAGCCACAACTTCTATCCTATTAAGCCACCGACCAGAAAACCACAGGTCTTTAGGAGACATCGAGTGGAAAGGTGTTTATCGACGCTAGCGGTTCACCGTAAGATAGAAATACAATCGTGCGAAAAGGAGTAAACCAATTACCAAGGACTCAGGAGTTTGGGTAGTCACCGGCGCCGCGTCGGGGATTGGCGCCGCCGTAACGAGATCCGTCACATCAATGGGCCAACGTGTTCTTGCTCTGGATGTCGCGGATACAGATGGACAGGCAATCGCTGAGTCATGCGGTGCGATCTACGAACACTGTGATGTTGGCAGTACCCGTGACTGGCAAACCGTGGTCGAACGGCTGTCTGAACTTGGGACCCCGACTAATATTCATCTTAATGCCGGTATCCAGATTGCCCCGCCCGAAGCTCCCCTCGCAGAATACCAATTCGACGCAATGTCTATAGATCGTTACAGACGCATGATGGCGGTGAATGTAGACGGTGTCGTATTTGGCCTGCAGGCGTTGTTACCTTTACTGTCACCGGGGTCAGCCATTGTGGTCACTGCTTCACTTGCAGGTATCACCCCCTATTCCGTTGACCCTCTATATGCGATGAGTAAACACGCTGTGGTTGGCCTGGTTCGCAGCCTTGCCCCGACCCTCGCTGAACGTGACATCAAAATTAATGCGATCTGCCCTGGTGGCATCGATACTGCGATCATCCCCGATGCCCAGCGCAGTACCGAAGCAAAATTTATGACGCCCGAGAATGTCGCCGCCGAAGTCATTCGGCTTATGAGCGTCGAAGAGACAGGCAAGACGTGGGCAAAAGTCAGCGAGGCAAAGCCTGCATTCATTGTTCGCGCGCCCGGTGACAAAGCCTAGATGAATCGAACGACTAACAATGTATGGCACGCTCATGCAAACCTCTTGCACGAATCCCTGCCATAACAGTTCCCCGGAGCCAATGGCAGTTTCCTTGTGATAGCATCACGCATCTGAAAAAGCATTTTTGCCAACACCATTTTCACTAAACTAATCTTACAAAACTGTTCTTAAAGAAAAGGGAATCTTCAATGCCTCATGAACAACTGGGTTTAAGTAACGACGAGCTGCTAAGCACCACCAGGGCAGTCCGTAAACGATTGGACTTTGATCGACCTGTGTCTGAGGAAGTACTAAAGGAGTGCATGGAAATTGCCGTACAGGCACCCACGGGTTCAAACGCACAGGGATGGCAATTCGTTTTCGTGACGGATCCTGTAAAAAAGCAGAAAATCGGCGATATCTACCGAGAGGCGTTCTCGCTGTATCGTGATATGCCAGCTGCAATACACAAACTGCACATGGATAGCGGCGACAACAGTCTGACCGACAGCCAGACCCGGTCTGCTTCATCAGCGGACTATCTGGCTGAGAATATGGGTAAGGCACCGGCCCTGCTGATCCCCTGTATCGCCGGGCGCACGGACTCGCCCGAAACCAGCAACATCATCGCTCAAACAGGCACGCTGGGTTCAATCATACCGGCTGCCTGGAATTTTATGCTGGCGGCCCGCGCAAGGGGAATAGGAACGGCATGGACAACGCTGCACCTGATGCAGGAGAAAGAAGTCGCAGACATCATTGGAATACCCTATGACGACTATATGCAGGTTTCTCTGATACCAATCGCCTACACAAAAGGAACCAGCTTCAAACCCGCATACCGCCCCCCTGTTGAATCGGTAATGCACATCAACGAATGGTAACCAAACAAACATCAAAAATAGTAGTTAGGAGTTTCTCATGGGATTGAAAAAAAGAATGGCCGTGACCTTGCCGGCTGGTCCTCGACTGGCAGACACGGCGGCAAGACTGAAATGGGCAGAAGACAACGGCTACACCGACGCCTGGTTTGGCGACGCCGGTGCCCCGGACAGTCTCACCCAGATTGCTGCACTTGGTCAGGCGACCGGCAATATCCGTATTGGAGTCGCTGTTACACCCGTTTACACACGGTCGCCCTCTGTCCTGGCAGCAACAGCTAATGTAATTGAACAGGTTATTCCGGGACGGTTCGTCCTGGGGATTGGCTCTTCCAGCCAGACAATCATGGGACAGTGGAACGGTATCCCCCTGGATAAACCACTGACCCGGGTTAAGGAAACAGCTCAGTTGGTCAAACAGATGCTAAAGGGAGAGAAAACCAACTTCCAGGGTGTAACCCAATCCAGCAAGGGCTACCGGCAGATGCCCCTGGAGAACCCACCACCTGTCTATATTGGGTGTCTGCGTCAGAACATGATTGAAATGGCAGCGGAAGTGGGTGATGGCGTCATCTTCAATCTCTGGCCTAAGGGCGCACTACCGAAAATGATGGAGGCCGTTAAACGCGGCGCGCAACGTGCGGACAAGGATTGGCAGAACGTGGAAGTCGTCAATCGCGCAATGGTTTTATGTACCGACGATAAGGAATACGGAAGAAACCTCTTTCGGGCAGCTTTCGCGCCCTACTACGCGACCCCCGTTTACAACAAATTTCTCGCCTGGGCCGGATATGAAGATGCTGCGGCAACCATTAGCGAAGGCTGGGCCGAGAAGGACCGAGAGAAGACAAGCGGCGCACTCACCGATGAGTTGATCGATGAGATCGCCATTATAGGCACGGAAGGCGAAATCCGGGAGCGCGTCCAGGAGGATTCGGATGGCGGGGTTCATACCCATATCATCGCGCCGCTGGCGGGTAACATCGAGGATCTGGAGCGAACTTTCGCGGCATTTACAGCGGACAAATTTCAGCTCAGTTAACTGTGATCACTGCTGAAACAAGGCCAATTTCGGGCCAGTTCAGCTCACTATGCCCCTGATAGCCGCATGGAATCTGCGCCTTAGCGAAGGCGCACAATCCCTGATTCACAGGCTATACTGGTGCGATGGACACACTGCCCTCAGTGCTATTCCCGACTCTGATCCTGTCGCTTATCCTGTCTACGGGTGCGGCATTTGCTGAATCAACAGACCAGGCGTTTGGCTCCGCAGGAAACCCGGTGAAAACCCGGGGCGCATCCGGTGCGAGCGATTACATCAATAGCCTCGATTGCGAAAACGGCGCCATACCCGAGTACAGACACGAGAACACAACAGAGACCGGGCCCTTTGGACGCAAACTTGATAAGTACGTCCTGCGATGTGCAGCAGAGAGCGTTGAAATGTTCACGATCTACGTTGATACCAACCATGATGAAACAGACACAGAAGCTGTAAAAGGGTTCACTTCCTGGATGTAGGCTTGCTTTAAATCAGGCCCTCACATACCCCAGCTGCGCTATCTATTTTTCCCTCAGCCAGCCCGCGATCATGTCAGCCACCTTGTCACGAGCATCACCCGGATCAGCAAGGTAGTGGTCCCCTTCCACCATCTCAACTCGTTTATCGGTGGAGGCCAGCGAGTCATAAATGGCCTGCATATCACTGGGAAACACCCCGGTATCGGCATCGCTCTGGATAATCAATGCGGGTTCATCAATTCTCTGCAGATGTTGAACGCCACTGCAATATGAGTCTCGAAGACTCCACATGGATAGCCAGGTCCGAAGAGTATTCGTAAGCCCAATTCCACGGGGTGAAAAGTTGGCAGCTTTTGGATCACCCGCATAGCACCACTGGGGTCTGCGTTTATTCGTGTCGATTGTCGGGTCCATCAGTCGAAGATCGGCCCAGGTCCGGTACATATTGAACGCCCGGTCGGTCACACCATGCTTCGACAGACGATCCAGTTCTTCATAACACCAGTCGGTGATTCTGTGATTTCTGGCGACCTGGGCGGCTCGATACTTTGCGATAAACTCAGCCGAATAGGGCCGTCCGTTGGTCTCGTCGTACATGTTGAGCGCAGGATCGATGCTCAAAGGATCTGTCTCGTCTGTTATGGACGGGTCGAACCACTGCGTAAGCACTTCGGGTCTGCCGCCGTGCGCACAAAGAGAAACATACAGATCCGCCGGTTCGATCTCTTCAAGTGCTGTGGGTAATTTCATGCCCGGGGTTGGTTTCATCGTCACACCCTTGGCCTGCGACTGGTACGCTGCCATTAGCGAACCGCCACCGGAGTTCCCGAGCAAAACAACCTTCTCTACGCCGGCTTCTTCACGGAGCCACTTAACGCCCTGGCCAATATCGACAAGCGCATGCTCCAACAGGAATGCGAACTCCAATCCGCGAAAGCGAGTGTTCCAGCCGAGAAACCCATAGCCTCTCGCTGCCATGTATTCACCGAGGTAGTGCTCGCTGAAGTCCACATTATAGTGGGTGGCGATAAGCGCCACCTTCGGTCTGCCCTTGGAAGGCTCAAAGTAGAGCCCCTGACAGGGATTAAAACCCGCGCCGTTTCTCGCACCGGTCGGCGAACCTGTTGATACAAATCTTCGTTTAACTTGGGCCATATTTATCAGAACCTCCATTGTATGCTGACAGTGTCGCCATGGAACTATTGACGCCGGATCAATTACTGTTCAACTTATACCTTCTCTACTTTCAATACCCAAGAGGAGCTTTGATCCACCGGGCAACGGTGAAAGACTCGATGTGCCAGCACTTAACTGGGTTCTCCTGAAAACGCAGTCACAGAGACCCGGGCAGGGAGATGGGTTAATCCTGTCGGGAATATGAGATGCTTTTACATTCAGCCGGTCCAGACGGTATCAGTGAGACTAATAATGATATCGAAATGTAAGCAACTCAGGATAAATAAGGCATCAAAAAGGGAGCACACATGACAGACATTACAGTCGTAGAATCCATCGCAGCTAACGCGAATGACGTCTTCAAAATTCTCGGGGACTTCGGGCGCATTAAAGTAGGTGGTGCTATCACCGCTTTTGAAATCGAGGGCGACGGCGTCGGGGCAGTTCGAACAATCACCACCGGTGGCGGCAAGGTGATTGAACGTCTCGACGAGTACGATACCGAGAAACTTGTATTCGGATATTCAATCCTGAATGAAGATAATCCTCTACCTGTCTCGAACTATTCGGCCCGGGTTGAGATCACCGCCGATGACGAAACCACATGCACCGTGAACTGGTCCGGCAGTTTCGAGCCCAAGGGCGCTGACGAAGCAACCGCATCAAAGGTTGTCCGCGGGATATATACTGGAGGTATCGCAGGTACCCGCAGGGCGCTCGGATGCTAGCCGCAAGTATTAACTTTATGGCAGGAAAAACTATGCTCGCTCCAAACCATTTTTTTAAACCCGCAATTCTAATCAGTGTACTTCTGCTGGCGGCCTGTGATCGTGATGCGGACGCTCCAAATGGCACTGATCAATCGATAGCTCCTGAGGTAGAGGCAACTGTGGAGCGACCTCCGTCCACTGACGATCTGGCAAGCCGTTCAGGCCAGGGCATTGACGTTAACACCCATCCAGGAAAAAAGTTATTCACCGACAATTGTTTGACCTGTCATAACGGACGTGTACCCAAGGCACCGGCAGCGATATGGCTTGAAATGATGTCACCGGACGCTCTAATCAGTGTAATGAAAGACGGCATTATGAGCTCTCAGGCTTCTCACCTGACACCTGATGAACAGCTGCAAATCGCTGAATACATCACCCGAACATCGCTGCAGGACTATGTTCCACCACTACCACCCGTGCAATGCGATGCCGCACAGTCGACCTTCAATGGAAACCCACCGGCGAAAGTAGGCTGGGGGCATGATACGAACCGATTTGTACCCGGAGACGTGGCTGGCATTGCACCGGAAGATGTTGCAACACTGAAACTTAAGTGGGCCTTTGCTTACCCCGCTGCATTACGTGCGCGCTCACAACCTGCAATCGGTTGGAACACCGTATTTGTGGGAAGTCACGATGGTACGGTCTACGCCTTTGATCTCGATACTGGTTGTTCAAAATGGAGCTATCGCGCTTCAGCGGAGGTTCGCACCGGGATAGTCGTGGATGCGACCACTGAACGTTTATATTTTGGCGATGTGCACGGCCGTGCATATGCCATGCATGCTAAAACCGGAGAGCTTATCTGGCAGACCAAAGTCGACGACCATGCCAACGCGACAGTGACCGGCACACCATCGCTGGGTGACGGTCTCCTGTTTGTACCGATCTCAGCGCTTGAGGTTATGTCGGCGGCTGACCCGACCTACGCGTGCTGTACCTTTACCGGGGCAGTAGCTGCACTCGATATCGAAACCGGTGATGTTAAATGGAAGACCCGGACCGTATCGCAGGAACCTAAGCAGGTAGGTGAAACATCAATAGGAACGCCTATTATTAGTCCCTCAGGAGCACCGGTCTGGAATTCACCGGCCTATGACGCAAAACGCAACCGCATCTATTTCGGTTCCGGTGAAAATTACTCATCGCCCGCTGACGAAAACTCTGACGCTATCTTTGCGGTAGATGCCACGACAGGCGAGAAAATCTGGCGAAGGCAATTCACGCCGAACGACGCCTGGAATGTCGGTTGCGTCTTTGGCAACGAGAACTGTCCGGAAGAAAACGGTCCCGACTATGACTTCGCCTCATCGCCTCTGATCCTCACTATCAATGACTCAACGGACATACTCATCGCGGGACAAAAATCGGGCGATGTATACGGACTGAATATTGAGACCGGAGAGATCCTCTGGAATCAAAGACTTGGCCGCGGCGGAACCTCCGGCGGCGTACATTTCGGCATGACCGCAAACAAAACAACCGTCTTCGTCCCTATTAATGACATGGATGGCACCGGTGGTGATGACCCTTCTCTCTACGGTGCAGGATTACACGCGCTGGATGTGCAAACCGGCGACATCAAATGGCGAACGATGGCAGATGATGTCTGCGAAGATAAACCGAATTGCGACCCCGGTATTTCTTCCGCTGCAACTACTATCCCGGGTGTTGTTTTTGCCGGTCACCTTGACGGACGCTTCCGGGCTTACGACACCGACAGCGGTGAAGTTTTGTGGGCATATGACACCATGCAGCCGGTTGAGACGACCACGGGTATCATTGCCTCAGGCGGGTCGATGAGCGGGCCTGGACCCGCCGTCGCCGATGGTCATGTTGTTCTGAACTCCGGATACGGCCTTTATGGTCACATGCCAGGAAATTTGCTGCTGGTATTTGAGGTTGCAGATGAACGATAGGAAAGGTTTGATTAGCGATTGCATATGGCGATTGATGATGTCCTCCGGGGCATCTATCGTGAGCTCGAAAGTTTTTAGGTCAACAACATTTCTCGACACGGAGTCAAAATGAATCTCAATTTTAGAACACTATTTTTCCTCGCTAT
This sequence comes from K189A clade bacterium, assembly GCA_018607685.1. Taxonomy (GTDB): domain Bacteria; phylum Pseudomonadota; class Gammaproteobacteria; order Pseudomonadales; family Azotimanducaceae; genus UBA9659. The sequence continues at coordinate 10,158 of JABBBA010000135.1, forward strand.
GACCAGCCCTCTGGGTTGCTCTCAGGCATTCGCTGACGATGCTTCTGTAGATGGCATGAACGTGACGAAGGACATGTTAACTAACGAGTATCCCGGTAAAGAATACTCTCCCTATGCCGAACGGGACTATCCGATGTTTCCCCTCTGGGGCGAAACCCACCTCCATACAGGCTATTCCATGGATGCCGGTCTTTTTGGG
>JABBBA010000393.1 GCA_018607685.1 K189A clade bacterium
GTTCAAGGGAGTCTACACGTTCATTCCAGTCTTCGGCGTGCATCTTGCTCATGGATTTGTCCCTGTTAACCACGAGTTCACGGACAGTAGGCTTGCAATGATCGATCAATTTTTGAAGGTCAGACAAATCCCGTCGATGCCTCAAGATCCAGCGGGTACAGTGGCGCCCGAGTCGCATAAGTTCCAGTAGCATGTCCTGTTTGGTTGATTCAATGGTGCCTTCCATTCGGTCAATCTCATCGATCCATTCGCGAATATCGAATATATTGGCAAAAACAAGGAAGGCTCTCGCGACCTGGTCAACTTTACCGCCAACGAACTCCATGTGGTGTGCGACAAAGGTGATGCCCATTGAGTCGATGATCGTGTTGGCCAGTTGGCTGGCGACGATTTCTTTCAGGAGGCTATGGCTAAGGATTGATTGCTCGTGGTGCTTCCTGAGATCGACAGGGAAAGCACGCAGGGCTTCCCTGGCGACGACGGGGTCCTCGGAGATATTGCTGCTGGCCAATGAGTTTTTTATATGTATCTTGGCGTAAGCAAGTAGTACCGATAACTCCGGGCGGGTTAAATGCTGCCCTGTGTGGCTGCGTGCAATAAGCGCTTCGTCGGAGGGAAGGTATTCAACCTTTCGATCCAGTCCCGTGGTTGACTCCATTCGGGCCATAAAACGCATGTAGTCTGAATCCCTGCCTGGAATATATAGCGCAGCAAGACTGATCGATCGAGTTTGGCTCTTGCTGTCGTTCAGTACTATTTCGGCGACCCCATCGGTGAGAGATTCCAACAACTGGTTTCTTTGTTTGGTGGTCATGTCGCCGTTACTGACGATTCCGTTGAGGAGTATCTTTATGTTGACCTCGCGGTCAGAGCAGTTGACCCCCGCTGCGTTGTCAATTGAGTCGGTATTAACCGCGCCGCCCTCGAGAGCATATTCGATTCTGGCTCGCTGGGTCATGCCCAAATTCCCGCCTTCACCTATAACCCTTGCACGCAGTTCGGTCGCGTTAATACGGATATAGTCGTTGGCTCTGTCGCCCGCGTCATCGGCGGTTTCCGCGACACTCTTCACGTAGGTTCCGATGCCGCCGTTCCAAAACAAATCGACCGGTGCTTTTAGCATTTGGTGAATCAGCTCGTCCGGCGAGAGCTTTGAATCGGTGATGTCGAAGACGGCCTGCATCTCCGGCGTGATGGCGATGGATTTTGCCTGGCGCGAGAAGATCCCGCCGCCCGCTGAGATCAGGCTGGTGCTGTAATCTTCCCAGGAAGACCTGGGAAGATTAAATAGCCGAAGCCTTTCCTTGTAACTCTTTGAAGCGTCCGGGTCAGGGTCAATAAAGATGTGCATATGATTGAATGCGCCAACAAGCTTTAGAGTCTCTGACCGGAGCATGCCATTGCCAAAGACATCTCCCGCCATATCGCCGATCGCCAGAACGCTAATCGGATCTTTTTGGACGTCTATGCCGCGTTCCATAAAATGACGCTGTACTGAGACCCAGGCGCCACGGGCGGTGATCCCCATCTTCTTATGGTCGTAGCCGTTTGAGCCGCCGGATGCGAAGGCATCATCCAGCCAGAACCCGTATTCAGTGGCAACGGCGTTAGCGTGATCGGAAAACGTGGCAGTCCCCTTGTCTGCTGCGACAACAAGATAGGGGTCAAAGTCGTCATGGCATCGGGTATCAGGTGGCGGTAAAAGCTTGTCACCTACCCTGTTATCCGTGAGATCAAGGAGGCCGGAGATGAACGACTTATAACTGCCAACGGCATCGACTTCTCCGTTGTGTGACTTGATGATAAAGCCACCTTTGGCGCCCGTGGGTACGATCACGCCGTTCTTCACTACCTGCGCTTTCATGAGTCCCAGGATTTCAGTGCGATAATCCTCATGGCGATCTGACCAACGGAGGCCTCCCCTTGCGATTTCTCCTCCCCGGAGGTGGACACCCTCAAAGGTTGGGGCGCAGACGAAGATTTCGAATCTGGGCCTGGGCAACGGAAGTTCGCTGATTGCGCCCGGGTCAAATTTGATGGACAGATAGCTTCTGGGCGCTTCTTCCCTGTCATGTTGGAAGTAATTTGTGCGAAGACTTGCCTGTATGAGTTCAAAGATTCGTCGCAGGACTCTATCTTCATTGAGTAGGGAGACCTCGTCCAGCGCGCCGGCAATATCCTCGCTTAAGCCGGCATAATCCACTGAAGTTTCGATAGGAGACATGCGGGCTTCGAAAAATTTGACCAGTAGCTGGCCAATATCTTTGTGCTTGAACAGGGTGTCGCTGATAAAGGTCTGGCTGAACCCGAAAAGGATCTGTTTCATATAACGGGCGTAGACACGCAGCAGATTTACTTGTCGCCAGGTTAATCCTGCAGCGAGGATCAATCGGTTGAAACTGTCATCCTCTGCGGCGCCCAGCCAGATTGCACCGAAGGATTCGTTAAACAGTGCGCCGATTGATCCCAGGTCCAGCCTGGTTTCAAAGAACAGTTTGAAGTCGTGGATTGTGATCCATTCGCCTTCGTGTCGCTGTACCTCATAAGTTTTCTCGTCCGTAATCCGGAATCCAAGGTTCTCAAGCTTTGGCACCTGGTCGGAGAGCGGCAGGGGACTGCCTTTATTGAAAACCTTCAGCCTTAAGGTAGAAGCATCATCCTGTATGAGGTGATACAACCGGGTGTTCAGTGTCTGATCAACCGACATTGCCTCGATGCAGTCTATGTCTGCGACGGCAATATCTGCAGAGTAGTACTCTCTGTATCCTGCGGAAAAGGCGTCAATATAATTTAGCAGTAGTTCTCGTCCACGGCTTTCCCCGAACTGATCAGCCAGTCCGTCATCTAGTTCAGCGCGCCAGTCATTGACGATTGTGGCGATCTTGCGTTCAAGATCCTCGCAGTCAATGGAACGGTTTGAGTCAGGTGCGACCCTTAGAATGTACTGCAGGCGTACCAGGATGGATTCTGACAGGAGCGTATCGTATTGAGTATCTTCTGCATTGAACGCATCTACCAGTAGCTTCTCGACCGAATAGCGGACCCTTGTATCGAACAGATCCCGCGGCAGGTAGATCAGGCAGTTGACGAACAATCCGTAACGGTCCTCGCGAACGAACAGTTTGATTTTTCTTCTTTCGTGAAAGTTTGTGACGGCAACAGTCTGCTGGAGCAGTTCCTCCTCGGTTATTTGGAATAACTCGTCCCGGGGATACCGCGCCAGGACCTTTTTAAGCACTCTGCCGTCGAAACCCTCACGGTCGAATTCCGAGTGTTCGATAACATGGTCTATCTTCTGGCGTATAACCGGTATCGAGTCAGGATGGTCCATATAGACACGTGAGGTATAGAGGCCGAGGAAGCCGTATTCCCCGATGACTTCGCCGGCGTCATTAAACTTTCGGATACCAACGTAGTCCGGATATGCGGGACGATGAACCAGTGACTTCCGTCCGCCTTTGGAGAAAGCGAGTACGCTCGGTTCCAGTAAAAATTCCCGCGTAGAGGGCGATAGTTCTAGAAGTCTTCTCGTGCTGGCCGGATCTCTCACCCGGAGAACACCCAGGGGCTCGCCTACCTGGCTGACGGTATCATCCAGGTAGTCAAACTCCCTGAACCCCAGGAAGGTAAAGTTATCCTTCGGCAGCCAGTCAAGAAACTCTTTGGCCTCAGAGATATCGTTCTGGGCGATGGACTTGTTTTGGAGAACACCATCACTGATTTGGGCGAGTTTCTGTTTCATGTCAGGATAGTCAGTTACCGCTGCGGACAGATCAATAGCGGTGCGTTTAAGTCTCTCTTCCAGTTCGGGTAGATGCTCGTCTGGCAATCGGTCAACTTCCGCAAAGACAAACAGCTCTCGATTTTTATGGCTTCTTTCAAGTGATAAGTTGGTCACCATCCCGTTCTGGTCACGGTCAACCGCGTAGACTACATTGTTGAGGCAGTGAGTCACGATGCCATCCTGTGATAGTGCCTGCAGTATGGAATCGACGGTGAAAGGCATGTTCTTCGCCATGACCGTGACGACCGTATAGGCGGAATGCCAGCCGTCACGAGAGCGAAGCGGATTGGTAACCCGTATCGTTATTTCCTGAGGTTCGCGCTTTTCAAACAGGCGCCAGTTGTCGATACAAAGGCCGGCATCATCGGCGGCATTCCTGGGGCTGAGGTCCTCCTCGACAGCTCTTTCCCAGAACAGGGTGGAGAAACGGGTTACAAGGGAGGAAGAATCCGCTGGATTCTGTGCCTCGATCGCATCGACTAACTGCTTTAGGTAATTTTCTTTGGTTTGCATATACACCGTGCGAGTTGGACATCCTGTTGAACAAGATAACACCGCCGGGAGGTGCTGCAAGCGGGAATGTTGCCATCGTCCAAGCGGCCGTGAGAAACGGGTGGGTCTAGTTTGGCGGGAGTAGTCGGAGGTCGAGAGAGTTTGGTTGCTCTGGCTGTACTTCTTCACCGGGAAGTGAGAGTTCCCCCTGGGTATGACCAGTGACCGAGAACCGTGCGTGGCGACGGGCTTCCGCCTCGTTAGCGTTTACCGGAAAGGTGTCATAGTTTCGGCCGCCAGGGTGGGCGACATGATAGGTGCAACCACCAATCGACCGCTGGTTGTACACATCAATGATGTCAAAGGTGAGTGGTGTGTGTACGCCAATGGTCGGGTGCATCGCAGAATGCGGATCCCACGCTTTGTATCGGACACCTGCCACATAGCTTCCTTTTACACCGGTTGGTTTCAAGGGGACCCGACGTCCGTTGCACGAGACAATGTACTTGCCCTGCGTCATGCCGCTAACACTGACCTGAATACGCTCAACACTTGAGTCCACGTAACGTGAGGTTCCCTGCCCGGTGGATTCTTCGCCGAGCACGTGCCAGGGTTCCAGCGCAGTATGAAGATCCAGTTGAATCCCCTGGGCATTAACTGAACCGATTCGGGGAAACCTGAATTCCCTGAACGGCTTGAACCAGTCCAGTTCAAACTCGTATCCCGAGTCGTTGAGAAAATCGATTACCGTTTTCATATCCTCCCATATGTGGTGTCCCAGCATGAACTTGTCGTGCAGCTCAGTGCCCCACCTGATGAGTTTCCCCTGATAGGGTTTCTTCCAGAATCGTGCCACCAGGGCGCGAACGAGTAACATCTGGAGCAGGCTCATTTGTGAGTGAGGCGGCATTTCAAAGGCGCGGAATTCAACGATGCCTTTTCGTCCGGAAGCAGAATCCGGCGAATAAAGTTTGTCGATGCAGAACTCACTACGGTGAGTGTTTCCGGTCAGGTCGATCAGAAAGTTGCGAAGAATTCTGTCCACTAGCCAGGGTTTCTTTGACTCGCCTTTGGGTAGCTGATCGAAGGCAATTTCCAGTTCGTAGAGATTGTCGTCCCTTGCTTCGTCAACCCGTGGCGACTGGCTGGTTGGGCCAATAAACATGCCTGAAAACAGGTACGACAGGGCAGGGTGATGTTGCCAGAAGGTGATCAGGCTACGAAGGACATGGGGTCTACGGAGGAATGGGCTTTCTTCGGCCAATTCGCTGCCCAGGGTGACGTGATTGCCGCCTCCGGTGCCCGAGTGACGACCGTCAAGCATAAACTTTTCAGTACCGAGCCTGGTTTGTCTTGCTTCTTCGTATAGCAGCGTTGTGTTGGCGACAAGATCTTTCCAACTGCCGGAGGGATGTATGTTCACTTCAATGACACCGGGGTCCGGCGTGATCTGGAGGATGCTTAACCGCGGATCGAATGGCGGTTCATAGCCTTCAATGACTATTTTGAGTTTGAGTCTTCGTGCAACCTGCTCGATGCTCGTGAGCAGTTCCAGATAGTAATCGGCCCGGGCCAACGGTGGCATGAAAATGTAGAGGCGGCCTTCCCGCTGCTCGACGCAGAGTGCGGTGTGCACGATCTCCCGGGGAATGTCCCGGGCATCAATTTTCTTCTTTCGTTTTTTTGAGGCAGAAAGGGGCGCAAGATCGCTGAAGGGATCCAGCTCTGGTTCGAGTTCCGGTGGCCTGGTCCACGGTAGTGAATCGAAAGGAATTCTATAGCCCAGGGGCGAGTCGCCCGGTATAAGCAGCAGGTTACCCGAACGGAATGGCCATGGACTGGTCTGCCAATAGCCGTCTTTGCCATCGGCAACGAACTTGAGAGGTAACGCAAATCCGGCAGGTTCATCAAGACCCTGATTAAACAGCCGGGCGAGTCTTTTTCGCTCCAGAGGGTCTTTTAGCTTACTGTCTTCGGGAGATACATTTTTCGGTAAAGTACTCTCCCGCCAAAGGTAGTATCCGGTATTTTCAAAGGCCGTGACGATTCGCTTTTGGGGTAATCCCAGTTCCTCCACCAGGGCAGACATTAAGCTGGATGCGTCTTCCTGGGTGTAATCATAATTCTGTGTTTCGTCCGCCAGCAGCGATTCGTCAGACCAAACGGGCTTGTTGTCTTTTCGCCAGAACAATGTCAAAGCCCATCTGGGCAGGGGCTCGCCCGGGTACCATTTTCCCTGGCCGTAGTGCAGCATTCCGTTTGGCGCGAAGTGCGATTTCAATCGTTGCAACAACTGACCGGCAAGCGCGCGTTTATCCGTACCCAGGGCATCGTTGTTCCACTGGGCGCCCTCCATGTCGTCGATAGAGACGAAGGTTGGTTCGCCCCCCATCGTCAGTTTCACCTTCGAGGTTTGTAGCTGCTTATCAACCTTCCCGCCCAGGGCGTTAATCGATTGCCACTGTCGACCTGTGTAGGGTTTGGTAACCCTGGGATCCTCGATGATTCTTTCAACTGTGTTTGAAAAAACCAGGCTGGTTTCGCACACCCCGGTTGCGCCTGTGATGGCTGCGGCCGTTGCAGGCTCTGGTGTGCACGCTAATGGTAAATGTCCCTCCCCGGCAAAGAGTCCGGAGGTGGGGTCAAGACCGATCCATCCTGCGCCGGGGAGAAAAACCTCAGCCCATGCGTGAAGGTCTGTAAAGTCAGACGCTGGTCCGGATGGACCATCCAGGGACTTCTGGTCCGAGGTTAGCTGCACCAGGTAACCGGAAACGAACCGGGCTGCCAGGCCAAGATGCCTGAGTACCTGCACCAGTAACCAGGCGCTGTCACGACAGGAGCCTTTCTTCAGGGATAGTGTTTCTTCGCAGGTCTGGACGCCCTGTTCCATTCGAATTTCATATTCGATGTAGTGCTGAATTTCCTGGTTAATCCTCACCAGAAAAGGTACGACAGCAGACTTTTTGCGGTCAATCTTCTTGACCCATGTCGTTAGGTGGGCTCCGCGCTCGCTAATTTTCAGGTAGGGCGCCAGGTCCTGTTTGAGTAGTTTGTCGTATTTGAAGGGGAAAACTTCCACTGATTCCTCAAGAAAGAAATCGAATGGATTGATCACAATCAGTTCGGCAATAAGCTCGACGTGAAACTTGAGTGATCGGGTTTTTTCAGGGAAGACAAACCGGGCAAGGTGATTCCCGAAGGGATCCTGTTGCCAGTTGACGAAATGATCCTCTGGTTCTACTTTTAGGGAGTAAGACTTGATCGGTGTTCTGCAGTGAGGAGCAGGACGAAGTCTTACAACGTGTGGGTGTACCTGGACCGATCTATCGAATTCGTACTCGGTGTTGTGTCTGATTGCTACCTGAATCGCCATGTCGGTTCACTCCTGAACAATTGACTCCTGAACAATTCACTCCTGAACAATTCATTTCTGAATAATGTGCTTCTGAACAATCTGTTTTTGAACAATCTGTTTTTGAACAATCCGTTTCTGAACAATGCACTTACTGAACAGTTATCACCAGGTTATGTTAAGCGCTCGTTTGAGCCCAAATCAGATTCCTTGTCCCATGTTGCGCTCCAGGCAACCGGTGGCAGTTTCTTGAATGAATCTTTCAGCGATTGGTCCCAGCTCTTCTTGAGTTGCCTCAGGTATTCGCTGTCTTCTTCGAAGCGATAGTACTTGCCTGGTTGGCGAGAGTCCCTAGGGTAGATGGACAGTTCGATTGGCGGACCCACTGACAGGTTGCTGCGAATGGTAGAGTCCATAGACACCAGTGCGCACATCGCAGCAGTTTCCAGGCTGACATCCGGCGTGAGAATCCTGTCGAGAATCGGTTTGCCGTACTTGCTTTCACCTATTTGCAGGTAGGTCGTGTCGCTCGAAGTTGAGATGTAATTTCCCTGTGGGTACACCATATAGATCGCTGGCTTGTGGTCCAAAATCTGTCCCCCAAGCAGGAAGTAGGATTGCGCATTAACGCTGGTGTCTGTTTTTTCCTGCTCCGCGGTGCTTATGTCACCCAGGTACTCGGCGACTTCGGTCATATGTTCCATTGTCAGGATATTATGATTTTTGGATTTTTTGATGTCCTTCTTGATCTGGCTGATAACGGATTGTGAGGTAGCAAGATTTCCGGAAGTCAGGACCGTAAATTGCTTCTGCCCTGGTATGCCAAATCCGTACATTTTGCTGTAGGTGCTGACCATATCAACTCCAGCATTGGTTCTGGAGTCTGAAACAAATACGAGGCCAGAATCAGTCGCGATGGCGAGGCAATACGTCATTTATTTGGTACCGGATGGTAAAACTAAGAGATGGCTATGTTGTGGCTTGTGGCCAAGGAGTGTCAAGCTCAATCACTTTTATAATTGTCTGCTGACAGTGGCTTGTATAAAAGCCCTGAAGGCCATGCAAACAATGGCTTTCAAGGATTTTCCCGTGGCAGCGAGAGGCGTACAGGGCCTCTGCGGCTATCCTCAAAAGCGATGAAAGACGGCTGGTCGCAGGAATTGGGTAAACTGTTGCTCTCGGTTTTATGGCGGCAAGAAGATGTCAGATAGTCACAATCACGGTGGGGATGGCGATTCCCTCTGGATACGTATCAAGTTTGGACCCCTCTCAACGCGACTTGCGACACTGATGAGGCATCGTAACTTTCGAGCGTTGATGCGTTTTGTGCTTATCCTGACGGGCCTTGTCGCGAGTTTTTCTGTTCTATTCCAGATACTAATGGCCTACGAAGGTCAGCGGCATTCGATTGTCACCGGTTTCTATTGGACCTTGTCGACAATGTCGACTCTGGGGTATGGCGATGTCAGTTTTGTCACAGACCCGGGGCGCCTGTTTTCGATTGTTGTATTGCTCTCGGGTATTGTTTTCATGTTGGTGCTGTTGCCATTTACGTTCATCGAACTTTTCTATGAGCCCTGGATGGAGGCGAGAGCCGCCAACCTGATACCGAGAAGTGTGCCGGATGACATGAAAGATCATGTCATCCTGACATTTTATGGGCCGGTTGCCGCCGCGCTCATCGAGAAGCTGGGACAATTTAATTATCCGTATGTGGTCGTTCTGCCAGATGAAGTAGAGGTTACTCGATTGGGTGATGCTGGCATCAATTCGATCCTGGGGGAGCTTAATGATCCCATCACGTGGGAGAAAGCCAGAGTAGAACAGGCGGCGTTGGTCGCGACGACGCGCGACGATATCGCAAATACATCTGTCGTGTTCACGGTGCGTGGTATTACCGACAAGACCCCGGTTGTGGCGACGGCCAGATCTGAAGATTCAGTTGAGATTTTAAAACTGGCGGGCTGTAGCCGGGTTCTCGATTTGACCCGAATAGTGGCCGAATCCCTTGCGCGGCGGGTTTCGGGAGGTAACAGGATCTCTCATGTTATTGGGAAAATTGATGACCTGTTGGTTGCCGAGGTAGATTCGAGCAGAACGTCCCTCGTAGGTAAGGGGTATCTTGAGGCTCAACGATTAACGAGCGTCAGTATTGTCGGTTTCTGGGAGCGTGGCAGTTTTGAAGTTGGGCAGCCGGAAAGTGTCGTGGGAGAAAACACACTACTGTTGATGGCGGGCTCTCGCGACCAACTTAAAGAATTTGACGCTAATTTTCAGGCGGAGACGGCACCGGCCTCATCGAATCCTGTGATTATCATCGGAGGAGGGCGAGTCGGTCGGGCAACTGCCAGAGCCTTAAAACGACGTGGGGTGGAATATCGAGTCGTTGAAGAAGCGGAGGAACGAGTGCTCGATCCCGATACATACATTCATGGCCCCGGTGGTGATAAGTCCGTTCTTCAACAGGCGGGTATAGAATCTGCACAAACCGTTATTATTACAACAGGCGACGATGAAACAAATATATACCTGACCATTTTCTGTCGATTACTTCGCCCGGATATCCAAATCATCTGTCGCACAACATTTGAGAGAAACCTGGCGGCTATGCATCGGGCGGGCTGTGATATCGCGCTGTCCTATGCTTCCCTGGGGGCCAATGCGTTGTTCAACCTGTTGCGACGTGTTGACCTGCTAATGGTCGCGGAA
>JABBBA010000422.1:0-9124 GCA_018607685.1 K189A clade bacterium
ATCGTATATGCTGCGACATGCTGGATCAGTGGCGAGCGCAGCGAGCCGAAGGGTCTCTCTCCCTTGTGCCCCTCCCCCTCTAACATTTCCGTAGCATCGTGTATTAGTTTGAGCGCCAATATACCGGCAAGAAAATTAACAAAGCCTACGTAGAGCAGCGCGCCAAGTGGCGGCGTATCTACGAAATCACTCAGATAAAGGGTGATGGTGAAACGCATGCATTTTTATCCCCGGACGATGAGTTTGCAGACTACGGCACATGGGACGTCGGTAATCTGGATGTATCCATCGCCAAGACAGATAGCGAGGGTAAGAGTCTTTATGGACTTTGCCCCAACCCCCATTAGCTACCAGAAACCCGACGGTCATAGCCTTCCCAATAAGGTTCACGCAGCGTCTTCCGCATAACCTTACCCACCGGACTTTTGGGCAAGGGTTCAGTCGTGAACGTAACGATCCCAGGTTTCTTGTAAGACCCCAGCTTTTCAGCACAAAGTTCAATAACATACTGTTCAGTGAGCGAGTGTTCACCGGCAACAACACAGACCGCCGCAGGCGATTCGCCCCATTTTTCATGGGGCACCCCAAATACTGCAACTTCAATTATCTCAGGGTGATCAGCAATAACGTTTTCCAGCTCCATCGGCCAGATGTTGTAACCGCCTGAAATGATCATGTCGTCGGATCGGTCAACAATGTAAAGATAGCCGTTTTCGTCCATCCGCCCCATATCACCTGTCTTAACCCAGCCATCGATGATGCGTTCTGCCGTCGCCTGCTCATTTTCCCAGAACCCCACCATCTGGCCATCGGATTTCGCCACAATCTCTCCGATCTCACCCCGTTCAACCTCATGGTTGTCCTCGTCCCAGATCTGCAACAGGGCAAACGGTAGCGGCATGCCGCAGGCTCGCAGGGGCTCGGATCCCTCCACCTCAGCAAACCACTGGGAGGGGCCCATCATTGCGACAGGCAGGACTTCTGTCTGGCCATAGCCTTGATAAAGCACGTCACCAAACACTTCCCTGGCGGCGAGGGTCGTCGCATCCGCAATCGGGGCTGCCGCTATCAGCAAACACTTCAACTTTGAAAAGTCGCGGCCGCGAGCTGTATTGTCCCGGACAACCGCGTTAACCATGGTCGGCACCATAAACATGAACGCGATACCTTCAGACTCCATGACCTCCAACGTCTCCTGCGCGTCAAAGTGATCCATCATGACATTGCAGCCGCCAGCCAACAGCGTTGGCAAATACTGATATCCCGACCCATGGGAAATTGGCCCCATGTGCAGGCACTTATCTCCAGGCTCTACCGCCGGAAAGGTATAGAACCAGTCACGACCGGCATGGAGCCAGGCCCGATGCGTATAGGCCACCCCCTTTGAAAGCCCTGTTGTGCCGCCGGTGTGCCTGATAATGAAGTTATCATCGGGACTGACCGAAATGTCAGGCAGCTCATTAGATTGCTCGGAAAGCCAGGCTTCGTAGGAATCGTCCCTGACAATGATGCGTTCCAGCGATTCTATTTGTTGGTCAATACCCTCAACTTCATGCAGATAATTCTGGCTAACCATCACCGCCCTGCAGCGGGTGTGTGCCAACATATGCGTGTGCGCCTCCAGCCCATTTCGCGGGTATAAAGGCACCCTGACAAGATTCGCAATGGCCATACCGTGAAAAAAGTCGGCCGCTTCAATCGAGTTGTCCTCGAGCACACCGACCCTGTCACCCGGTTGCAGGCCCATGGCCAGAAGCGCATTGGCTAGCTGGATACCGCGCTGCCAGGCTTCTCTGAAGGTTAAACGCCGCTCACCATGGGCTACACATTCCCTGTCCCCGTGATTCAATACCGCCTGATGCATCAGTGTTCGAACGTCCATCCTGTATTCCACTCAAAAAGTCATAAATAACCATATCCGAGACCGCAGTTTAGTCAACCCAACCAGGCGCATAACCCTGAGTAATGATGCCCGCTGTCCCTATCGCTAGCGCTTGCTCCGCGGGACCTCCTCCGCTATAAAGATTGGGCCGATACAAATTCAAGGATAAAAAGATGGTTCAGAAAACCAATGAAGCAATCTCCGATGAACTCAATCGTAAAGGTCATATGGCATTTACCTGGGATGATCTCGATAAAGTTGAGCTTCCCACCGGCGTCATCACCAGTATGTTCAAGGTAGGCGACCCCACGGATGAAACCTCGCCCACAGTGTTCAAAGTCTACTTTCCCCCTGAATGCTATGTAGAAGCACATACACACGACTGCGACTACACCGAAATTATTCTTGAAGGGACCCAGAAAGTTGGTGCCACCTGGCATAAGGCGGGTGATATCCGGATCGGCATGGCGAATCGCGGTTACGGACCACTCGTTGCCGGACCTGATGGAACAACTGTCCTGTTTATGTTCAAAGATGGACGATGGCCAGCTATTACTCTGGGAAACAACGACGGTTCCACTCTGGGCAGTGATGTTATTTCGGACCATTTTGAGCAGAAGAACTCAGCCTGATGACAAATTTGAATGCGGAAGCCGAAGAAGACCTGATGCAATTGACTCGCAGGGCTCTGGAACATCAACAGCAGCAAACAACTGACCTGACGGATTCAGTTCTGCATATGCCTATCGAGGCTTATACAGATGAAGCACGTTACAGCGCAGAAAAGGACAGAATATTCAAAACACTTCCTTTGGCACTGGCCCTAAGCCTTGAACTACCTGAGCCGGGAGACTACAAAACCATCTTTGCGCTGGATACGCCCGTGCTGATGGTTCGCGGTGATGATGGTGTCGTCCGCGCATTTTTGAATGTCTGTCGCCATCGTGGCGCACGGGTGTGTGAATCTGATTCCGGTAATGCAAGAAACTTCCCCTGCCCTTATCACGCATGGACCTACGGCCGGCAGGGGGAACTCGTCACTCGGTACGCAGGTCAATTATTTGGTGATGTGGACGAAGAGAACCTCGGGCTAACGTCGCTCGGCTGCGCGGAAGCCAGCGGTATTATCTGGGTAACCCTGAACGCTTCAGAGTCGATCGACATCGACGGCTGGCTAGGTGGCATGAAGACCAGACTGGATACACTTAAGCTGGACGAATGGCATCTTTATGCAAAACGAGAACTGCCCGGCCCCGGCTGGAAGGTTACGTTGGACGGTTACCTGGAAATCTACCACCACAACGTCGTTCATGGCGCGACAGTTGGACAACACACCATTGGAAATCTGTTAGTTTTGGATACCTACGGTCCACATCAACGGCTAACCCTCGGTCGAAAATCTCTGGGGTCACTTAAAGAGACACCTGAAGAAGAGTGGCAACCGCTGGAGCATATTCGCCTGGTCCACAATTGTTTTCCTAACCTCTCTATCTCCGGCATCCTGGGCGACCACTGTTTGGTGAGCCAGATTTTCCCTGGAGAGAAGCCCGATACAACCGTCACCGTCCAGATGGTGCTTTGCGCTCACAAACCAGAAACCAAAGAGGACATTGCGGCAGCTGAAAACTTCAGTGCAATGGTGCTTCAAGCAATAGTGGATGAAGACTATCGGTTAGGCATGTTGATCCAACAGGGTATTAAGAGCGGCGCGAACAGCGAGCTACTCTTTGGCAAGAACGAACCCGCCGCTCAGAACTATCACCACTGGGTTGCTCATTTCATGGAACAAAAAGCAGATATGAACTGGGGGGCCTGACCCGCTAATTATCTTCCAGCTCTATGTACGACCGCCGTCCCTGATTCAGCAGGTACACCGCAATCGGTCCTACAACAACCCCCACGAGCGCCAGTGACTTGGCAACCGCCATCGTATCCTGAAAAATATAATCCGTTGACGCAGCGACCAATGTCGGGCCCAGCGCCAGCCCAAGTACGTTAGTTGTCACAACGTACATCCCATTGACGACCCCTCTCATATTGTTCGGTGTCACCTCCTGCATCACAGTTGTAATCAATGCCAGAGGTAACGTCACAAAGAAACTGGCACAACCGATGCTCACCAGGGCCATTTCACCGCTCGATTGAAGCGGTAATGTCGCAAGCGATACCGTCGCCATACTCGCACCCAGGACCGCCACCCTCAACGGTGCATCCTGTACACCACGCCCAAGAAGAAAACGGGATAAGACAGGACCACTAAGAACACCTAATGAACCTGTGACTAAAGCAATCACACCGTAGACTCGACCGGCATCCGCCAGATCCCAACCATAGACCCGCAATAGAATCGTCGGCGTCCAGCCCTGAAGACCGTAGAGCATCACCACAATAAAAGGTACGCCCAGGTGAAGCGCAGCGTAAACTTTTTTACGCTGCCACATATAGCGAAGCACGACGCGCCAGCCTGGCACGTCCTTCATGTCGCCCTGCCGGCCTTTACGTTTCGGTTCCCGAATAGTCGCTAACAATCCGGCGATCAGGATCCCGGGTAACCCGACGGCAATAAACGTCGCCTGCCACGGTGCCACGACACCGACTATTGGTAGTGAAACCTCCTGGACCTCCCTACTCCAATCCAGAACCTCTGCCCCGGCAATCATCGCGATACCCGCACCGAGATAGGGTCCCATCAGGTACACACTGATCGGTAGCGCTAGCTTGTTGGGACGAAAATAATCTGCCAATACAGACCAGGCGGCCGGCGTAAGCGCTGCTTCCCCTGCACCTACACCAAATCTTGCAAACAGAAGTTGGGTGTAGGTTCTTGAGAGCCCGCAGGCAACCGTCGTAGCACTCCAGACCAGTACGCCGCCAATCATAATGCCGACGCGATTATATTTATCGACCATCCTTCCCAGCGGCACACTCATAAGAATATAAGTCACCGCAAAGGCAAGCCCCTGCAGGAAACTGATCTGCGTATCCGATACCTGTAGATCAAGCCGAATCGGCTCCACCAGAAGGTTCAACACCTGTCGGTCTACGAACGAAAAAGTAAATGCGATAAGCAAAAATAGCGTTACAACCCATCCCCGGGTGGCACTCGGCCAACTTTCCTCTTCAGGTTCACTCAAGTTGCGTCACCCATCTGGCGATGTTCAACACTGGTGTACTCGAGCGTCATGTCATAGATCTGCCAGCCCTTACCGGATACAAACCTGACCTTGTCATAATAAGTACCCAGAACTACCCGCACTTTCCTGTCAGGCCAGGCATGCCAGGCCTGCAGGTAACTGGACATCTCCGCCTGGCCACCTGTTATCTCACCATTTTCAAACTGGACGTCCATGAATTCCACAACCTGCGTACCTATCAGGTGCTGAGTGCTTTCGTAATCCTTCAGGGCATTCGTCACCACTTTTGCCCAGCTGTCCGGACCAGAACCCGTTAACTCTTTCGGCCCGCCGGTAACTCTCACCACGGCATCCGGCGTGAATATGCGATGGAAAGTCGACACACCAAACTCGGTTGCAGCCTGATTCCCAACCTTTCCAAGTGAATCTGTTGCTTTGCCATAGAGCCTGCGGAGGTACTCAATCTCCTCGCGCGCCAGTGACAGCAGGTATCGCTCTTCCAAATTTCGGTTAAGACTCAAAGACATTCAATTCACCCTCTTCATATATCGTGTTAGATTCAGGGTTACTGCCATAGAGGTCAACCCCGAAAAGTGTTTAAGGTCTTTGCATTTCTGAAACGCAACACCGCGCTTCTTACTCATGACGAGTATCGCGCCGGTCATGTTGGCTACCACTGCGGCCAAAGCCGACGACTAAAAGACATACGTGGCTACCTGGTAAACATCTGGAGTAACACCCCTTTCAAAGATAGCGTCGGCACTGAGTTGTATGAACAGATAACGGTTAACGAACCACAGGACTTTCTGGACTGGTGGGACGGCTTTCCGGAAGTGTTCTTCGACGACCGGGAAGCCTGGATAAATGCCACGAGCGTTGAACCCAATCGCGCGACCGCAAATGGCCTCGTCAACGACCCCGACTGGTCCCTGGCTGATGGTCCGTTTCTGTTTGACCCCGTTGCGGACCGGCCCGGTGAATTCAAGCCATGCCACTTGTTAATGCACGAGCATGTCCTTATTCCGGTTGAGCGAGAAGAGCGTAAGTCATTCAAACTGATGCAGTTTTTCAAGAACAAAGCGAATGTTGGCAATGATCGCGCTCTGGCTGACTATGCACCTGAGGCCGCTAAACTCCACGGCCTGAACGGTTGTATTTTAAACTTCAGGGACCCGGACCAGACCGCAGCGATGCGCGACTTCTACGGCGACGATACCTGGGGTTTAAGTGACGAAGGCATTGATCATCGTTCCCGATTTTGCGACCTGTGGGATGGTGCTATTGAGTACCACTTTACGCACTGCGACGATTTCGTTTCAGCACGTAGAACTCTGCATGAGGAGTTGTCAACGCTCGAATCCGAGTTCTTCGATTCGGTCTGGTACGTCGAAGTAGATGAAAACCTTGTTGTCATGCCTAACAGAAACCCCGCACCCAATTATTATTTCCGTTAATCGCCATGCTTAAAGTATTTGGATTTGTAAAACGACACCCAAGCCTCACCCATGATGAGTATCGTGCGGGCCATGTCGGTTATCACAACTCATTTGGTCGAAGGCTGATCAACATCCGCGGCTACCTGCTGAATGTTGCGTCGAACCGGCCGATAACAGACAGCCTTGGCGCAGAAGCTATTACAAAGCTGACAACAAACGAACCCGCGGATTTTGATGACGGGTGGGATGGTTGGGGACAGCTCATGTTCGATAGCATGGAAGACTACCTCGGCGCAAAAAGTCCCGCCAGGGATCGCGCGGGGCCGAATGGGCTTGGAACCGACACAATGGTCGCGAAGGTCGGTGATGATTTCGATCAGCTGTACGCAGGCTCCCCATTCCAGTTCCACGTCGATGAACATATCGCCATGCCTGTCAGGCGACCGGAAAGAAAGCTGTTCAAACTCGCTCAATTCGTCAAAAAACCAGCGTCACTGGAACCGGACCTGTTCCGCGCTTACCTGACGGGACGATACGCAACCCTGGCAGCAACCATGCCCGGGCTGCGAGGCATGATAGTCAACGTTCGAACAAACCTGGACGTGATGAGCAAATTTTTTGCAGAAGATTCTGAGGGGTTTACCCCCGAGGGCATCGTACGGCGGGAATCGTTCTATAGCGGCTGGGACGCCCTCATTGAATACTGGTTTGACGAACCAGAGCAGTTTTCAGGCGCACGGCTCTCATCCGGGTTTGATCAATTGTCCGAACTCGAGTCAGACATTTTTTCGGCAGTGTTCTACAGGGAAGTTGATGAAACGGTTGCTGTTCTGCCAAAAAGGGATCCAGCCCCAACTTTCTATCATCGATAGCTGATAGGCCAACTCACCTAACGATCTCCAAAAAGGACACCGAAATGCCCGCTGATAACGTTTACACCATTATTAATGCCGCCGTTCTTCCCTTCTGGCTTCTGCTGCTGGTCGTACCTCACTCACGAGTGACGAACCTTGCTGTCCATTCCGGGCTGGTCCCCATTCTGCTGGGGGCTGTCTACATCTTCTACCTGGTGAGTTCTATCCTGGGCGGGGGTCCCGAAGGCGCCAGTATGAACAGTCTGCAGGGGTTACTGATTGCCTTCTCTGATCCGGATACCCTGGTTGGCGCATGGAGCCACTACCTGATATTCGATCTGTTTGTCGGTGCCTGGCTGGTACGCGATGCGAAACGGGAAAATATCCATCATCTGGCTGTCGTCGTGCCTCTTGTCTTCACTCTCATGGCCGGGCCGCTAGGGCTCGTACTCTATCTGGCCATCCGCGGGATCTGGCGCCGTCGGTTTACCCTGGTCGAAGCGGTCTAGCCTTAACCAGATATGGGACTTCGATACAGATATCAGGACTACGAGGTCGGAAAATTCAACATCAGGCTCCGAATGCTACGTGACCTTGATCAGTATGAGGAGACCGGTGGTAGGGCCGAGGAAGCGGGGATCAGCAGAGAAGCATTTCCACTGTTTGGAATTGTGTGGGCTTCATCTGAAGTACTCTCACGACTAATGCTCGGATATGACTTAACTGACAAGCGAGTGCTGGAAATTGGGTGCGGTATGGCGCTGGCCAGCCATGTCATGAATGCACTCGGTGCCGATATCACCGCCATGGACATCCACCCGGTGACAGAGGAACTGATCACCAGCAACGCCATCTTAAACAACGCTCCGAGAATACCCTTCCTGAATGCATCATGGGGGGATGACACCAGTATTCTTGGGGAGTTTGATCTGATCGTCGGCAGCGATGTGCTGTACGAACCCAAACACATCAAAACACTGGCTGCATTTTTGGATCGTCACGCCGGACCGAGTAGCGAGGTGCTCATCGTCGACCCGGACCGCGGACAACTTGAGGCGTTTCAGGCAGATATGTCGAAGGCTGGTTTTACCTGCAAAACATTCTCGCCGGATTTTGAAGATCATCTTGGAGTTCGTTACAGCGGCAGCATTCATCAATATTTGCGTTAGCCCGATTCCAAAAACCATCCCCGTGCAAAGGGCGATCGTTGCCTGAATGAGAGATTTGATGGGATGGTTAACAGGGCATACCTGTCTCTAGAAAACCAATCACTTTTTAGGTCCAGTACCTGATGAATGTCATTGAATCATCCGACAGGCTTGCCTATCCTTGGATTTCAATTGGATGAAAGAAAACCCCGGAACCATGACAGAAGATAAAAAATCAGTTGAACGACGAAAGAGCAATTCGGAGCGTCGCAATTCATCGACGGACAGAAGAGGCGACAACCGGGTTGTTGAAGAAGAAACGCGCCGCAAGAAAACCGACCGACGTGATTTATCGAAGTAATTAGCACGACCCGAGGGTTCCTGACTAACTCCTGGGACGAAAAACACCGGTAACGTCCACCTTACTTCAGTCAGCGGCATCAAAAGCTTCATAAAAATGCTTGCGGCACATTGAAACGTACCTGTCGTTTCCACCGATCTCAACGCTTTCCCCGGACGTAATAACATTCCCGTCCTGATCCTGCCGAATCACCATGGTCGCTTTACTGCCGCAATGGCAAATTGCCTTTATCTCCTTGAGATTGTCAGCAATCGCCAGAAGATACTTACTGCCCTCAAAGGGCTCCCCTCGAAAATCAGTTCGTAAGCC
>JABBBA010000422.1:9134-10265 GCA_018607685.1 K189A clade bacterium
GCCATAGGCAAGTACCGGAATATCCAGAATATCGCTGATTCGGCCAAGCTGCAGGACCTGCTCTTTGGAGAGAAACTGAGCCTCATCAATCAACACACAATGAAGCGGTTCTTCAGCATTGAGCGCTCCAACAGTGGCGAACAAGTCTTCCTCCGGGCGTATTGCACCCGCTTCGGATTGCAGGCCGATCCTGGAAGTGACCACACCCTGACCGTATCGATCGTCCAGGGAAGGCGCCAGAACCACCGTATTCATTCCGCGCTCTCTATAGTTGTAGCTGGCCTGTAACAATGCAGTGGATTTCCCTGCATTCATGGATGAGTAATAGAAGTAAAGTTTTGCCATAGAAAGCTATAATACTGCACGAGAATTAACGGGATTTTGTTTTATGACGACGACAATTTATGGAGTATCCGGCTCAAGAGCAATTCGCTCACTCTGGGCCATCGAAGAAGTCGGTATTGAGTATACACACGTCGCGACTCATTTTTTTAATGACTCTAAAACCGACGAATACCTGGCAGTCAATCCCAACGGACGGATTCCGGCTCTGGTAGACGGGGACCTCACCCTGTTCGAATCTATGGCGATCAACCTGTACCTGACTAAAAAATACGCACCAACTCTCTACCCTTCGTCTGACGGCGAACAGGCCAAAGCGATTCAGTGGAGCGTCTGGGCGATCAGTGAAATCGAGCCGCAGCAGATGCAGATCGTCATTCAGAAGTTTTTCAACCGGGATAATATTGACCAGTCTGTCATCGACAGCGCGACTGAGATCGTGCAGCGGCCGCTGGCTGTTCTAAATGAACATCTTGCTGACCGGGACTATCTGCTGGGCGATTCCTTTTCGGTTGCTGACCTTAACGTTGCTGGCGTGATGCTGCTAATGCAGATGATCGACTTTGACCTGTCCGCTTACCCGAACATCCAAAACTGGACGGGTCGCTGTTACGAAAGGGATGCACTGAAACGAGCCCAGGCTCTTGACTAGACACTAGCGCCTGACAGGTTTCGTCGCGGCCATAGCGCCATTCAGCTTATCCGCGTCGAAACCCAGTCTTTGCCGAAGACCTTCGCTGCAAGCACTCCACTCAGGAGTCCGAACAGGTGTGATTCCCAGGATACGAA
>JABBBA010000282.1 GCA_018607685.1 K189A clade bacterium
AAAATTGTCTTTTCTAATTGTTCAGCTAAAGCAATGCTTTGCCGTGAAGCAACCCAAGAGCAAGATCAGGAGCCGGTCAATTGCATATTGGAATCTGTTTTGTACTAACCGTTGGTATTTCAGGCCTTTTCAAGCACGGTTGATTGTTTTTTCTTTTTGTCTTTTGAGTATCTTTTAATCAGTAGGGTTTTGAGATATTGACCGGTCTCTGAGTCTTTTATCCGTGAGACCTGCTCTGGTGTGCCGCATGCGAGGACTTCGCCTCCCGCAGGACCGCCGTCAGGACCCAGATCAATGATCCAGTCTGCGGTTTTGATCACATCAAGATTATGTTCAATCACGGTAACTGTGTTACCAGCATCAACCAGGCGGTTGAGTACGCCAAGAAGCTTCTTCACGTCATCGAAATGCAGACCGGTTGTTGGTTCATCCAGGATGTAGAAGGTCTTGCCGGTCGCAATCTTTGAGAGTTCTCTTGCAAGTTTGATTCTTTGTGCTTCGCCGCCGGAAAGGGTCGACGAAGGTTGTCCCATATGCAGATAATCCAACCCAACATCCATTAGCAGTTGCAGCTTGTTGACGATTCGTGGATGTTCGGAAAAATGCTCAACGGCTTCAGCTACCGTCAGTTCCAGGATGTCTGCGATGGATTTCCCTTTGTACTTTACTTCGAGCGTGGCATCGTTGAACCGCTTCCCGTCGCATTCGTCACATTTCACAAACACATCGGACAGGAAATGCATCTCGATTTTCCGGACCCCATCGCCCTGACAATCTTCGCAGCGGCCACCTTTAACGTTGAAGGAAAACCGTCCGGGTTTGTAACCTCTCATTCTGGAGCCAGGCAGTTTTGAGAAAAAAGCGCGAATCTCATCGAATACCTTGATGTAGGTGACAGGGTTGCTGCGCGGCGTTCGGCCGATAGGCTTCTGGTCAATCGCAACGACCTTATCCAGTTGTTCAAGACCGGTGATACGAGAGTGTTCGCCAACTCGCTGAGTGGATTGGTGAAATTGCCTTGCCAGGGCAGGGTGCAGGATGTCATTAACCAGTGTTGATTTACCCGCGCCGGATACGCCGGTGACAGCCGTCATGACACCCAGTGGAAAGTCCACATCGATGTTCTTCAGGTTGTTGGCCGCGGCCCCCTTCACTGAAATCTGCCCGATGGGTTTGCGTCTTTCGTCTGCAATTTCGATCCGGGTTCGATTCGACAGGTAGTTTCCCGTGATGGACTGTCGGTTTTTTTCGAGACTCTTTGGTGTTCCAGCATGTACGATCTGTCCGCCTCGTACACCCGCGGCAGGGCCGAAGTCGATAACAAAGTCAGCAGCGCGAATAGTGTCTTCGTCATGCTCCACCACAATGACGGTGTTCCCGATATCCCGCATTCGGCATAGAGTGGCGAGCAACTTTTCGTTGTCCCGCTGGTGCAGGCCGATGCTCGGCTCATCCAGTATGTAAATAACGCCGCTGAGTTCAGAGCCGACCTGTGAGGCGAGACGAATACGCTGGGATTCTCCGCCGCTGAGCGAAGGTCCCAGTCTGTCCAGTGAAAGATAGGAGAGACCAACAGAATTCAAAAACCCCAATCGGTTACAGATTTCTTTGAGCACTTCCGCTGCGATCTCGCCTGCAGCGCCGGGCAATTTCAGGTTGTGGAAAAATTTGTAGGTTCTGTCTATCGTCCAGGATGAAACTTCAACGATCGTCGCATCACCGACACGAACCGAGGCGCTCTCCGCGCGCAGCCTGACACCGTTACAGGTATGGCAGGGAGTGTTGGCGAGATATTGCGAATACCATCGTTTCATCCCTTCCGAACGTGTATTTCTGAACCTCCTCATCAGCCGATTAAGCAGTCCCTCATAGCGGGACATACTTGTACCGTGGCTACCCCAGTTGATCTTGTAGCGTTTCTCTCCGGTGCCGAAGAGGATGGTTTTCTGCTGTTTTTTTGTGAGCTTGCGCCAGGGCTTGTCCAGAGAAATTTTCAGATATTTGAAGATCTGTCGATGAAAAACCGCGCCCATGGATTTCTTATCGTCATCGATCATGCCAACGGGTTTCAGCGCACCTTCTCTCAAGGTCAGGTCTCTATCGGGAATGACCAGGGCTGGATCAAAGGCGACCTGGGTACCTAGCCCATTACAGTCGTGACACATGCCCTGGGGACTGTTAAATGAAAACGATTGCGGTGTCGGAACAGGAAACGAGATGCCGCAGTGACTGCAGGAAAAAGACTCGGAGAACAACTGATCCTTGGATCCTTCGACAGCCGCGATCAAGCTGCCCGCGCCATACCGAAGGGCAGATTCAACACTTTCGGTCAATCGTTCTTCAACATCAGGTTTGATTTTGATCCGGTCAACGACAGCTTCGACGGTGTGTTTCTTCCGTTTGTCCAATGCATCAATTTCATCGCTTCTTATCCATTCGCCATCAACTCTAAGTCTGACGAACCCTTGAAGTCGTGCATCTTCGATCATTTCTCGGTGTTCGCCCTTTCGATTGACGAGCAAAGGAACCAGCAGATGAACGCGGGCGCCTTTCTTTTTCAGTAATTCCTGGACAATTCGCTGGGCGGTCTGGCCCTGCACCGGCCTGCCACATTCATGACAATGCTGGTGACCAACTCGTGCGTACAGCACCCTGAGGTAATCTGAGATTTCTGTGATGGTGCCAACGGTTGATCTTGGGTTTCGGGAAGTCGTCTTTTGCTCGATTGAGATGGTGGGAGACAGCCCCCTGATGGTGTCATATTTCGGCTTTTCCATCTGGCCAAGAAACTGTCGCGCGTAGGCGGAAAGCGACTCAACATAGCGTCGCTGACCTTCTGCATACAGGGTGTCAAAGGCGAGGGACGATTTTCCGGAGCCAGAAACGCCGGTTAGTACGACCAGCTTTCGCTTCGGAATTTTAACTTCAACTGACTTTAGATTGTGTTCCCGGGCGCCCCGGATAAGGATGTGATCAAGTTCTTCAGAAGCGGTTTTCATAGTGCCCTTTTATCTGGGGAATCTCTCAATTGAGCTTCCTTTATACATTGTCGGGATAGACAAAATTACAAAGTATGTATATATATACAGTTTGTCGGGTCAGATCAATAATCGTTTCAGCCCTGCTTGAATCGTCCTGCTGGGAACGCAATGACACGGGGAATCGTACCGTTAACTAAAGCCATAAATCGATCCTGACCGACACCAGTATAGCGAAGGGCTCCTGACAGGCTTGTGTCAGCATCATCAATGGAGATTTCATATGCGTCGAGCTGACCGATTGTTTCAACTCATGCTCCTGCTCCAGGAAGGAAAGGTTCGGACGGGACATTACCTGGCCGAGAAGCTGGAGGTTTCGACCAGGACTGTCTACCGGGATATCGCGGATTTGGTTGGATCCGGTATTCCCATTGATGGGGAGGCAGGCGTCGGATATCTGCTTCGTGACGAATATCGACTCCCGCCCCTCATGTTTACCGTCGATGAGCTGAAGGCGCTGGCGCTGGGTGCCCAGATGGTCAGGGCCTGGTCAGATAGTGAACTGGCAAGTACCACCGCTACCGCGATCAGAAAGATCGAATCTATTCTTCCAGACAACTTAAAAAAAGAAATTCGTCGCCAGGGTATCGAGGTGCCTGCCTTTCAGATGTCCAGGGAAGCCAGCAATAACCTTCGTGTTGTTCGTACAGCCCTGGATGCCCAGGAAAAGCTGGATGTGCAATACACAGCGATCGGTGGTGAAGCCACCCGGCGTATAATCCGGCCACTCATCCTCTACTTCTGGGGAAAGTCCTGGACGCTGGGCGGGTGGTGCGAGTTACGCGGTGGTTTTAGGTCGTTCAGGGTGGACCTGATGGATGAAGTTACTAATCTCAAGCAGACGTTTGAATCGACAGACGAGTGCAGCCTGCAGGCGTATGTGAGCTACCAGATGGATGAGTGGTAATAGTAGGGTTAGCCAAGTACCTCGAAGGGCACTATTATGCGGGTTCGTTGAAGCAGTAGAACTCATATGTCTAAAACCGTTACCGGTTGCCTGATTATTATCGGCAACGAAATTCTCTCAGGTCGCACCCAGGATACCAACCTGCAACACCTGGCAACTGCCCTAAACGAAGTCGGCGTGCGCCTGGTGCACGCGCGGGTCATACCAGACATTGAGGAAACGATCGTCAGTACCGTGAACGAATGTCGTCAGACCTATGATCATGTGTTTACGACGGGGGGTATCGGGCCAACCCACGATGATATTACGGCGGACTGTATTGCTCTGGCATTCGGCGTCGAGCTTTACATGCATCCGGAGATCGTCGAAATTCTTGAGCGTCGGGAAGCGCCTCCGGAGGTAATGGAGTCTCGACTTCGTATGGCTCGCGTGCCTGAAGGGTCAGTGCTGATTGAAAACCCGACGACGGGTCCCCATGGTTTCCAAATTGAGAATGTGTATGTCATGGCTGGTGTGCCGATGGTGATGCAGGCAATGGTCAGCACATTAACGAAAGAAAGACTGAACGGTGGTGACCCGGTTCGCTCGCGATCCGTCGGGGCCTACCTAAGCGAAGGTCAGGTGGCGGTTCAGCTGGGTGAGATCCAGAAACTTCACCCGGATGTCGACCTTGGCAGCTATCCGTTTTATCGACAGGAAGGCTATGGCACTAACCTGGTTATGCGAGGGACCGATGAGGCAGAACTTGATGTTATGCGCGAAGAAGTGAAAGCCATGATTGTTGGCTTTGGCGCAGAACCATTCGAGGATTGATCTTCTTCCGAGCTCACAAAGGTAGTCTATTGTCGTGATTGAAAGTCCTGTTATTACACCTTTAATCGCCCTTGCTGGCATCGGTTTACTCGCAGCATTGGCTCAGTGGGCTGCCTGGCGGGTAAGGCTGCCTGCCATCTTGTTCTTATTGATTTTGGGTGTGCTGGTAGGTCCGGTGGCGGGCCTGCTGGATCCTGATGCGCTGTTTGGTGATCTACTGTTCCCCATTATTTCCTTGTCCGTCGCGGTCATTCTTTTTGAGGGAGCGCTGACCTTAAAGCTCTCTGAGTTGCAGGAAATCGGTTCGACGGTGAGAAACCTGGTGACGATCGGTGCGCTGATCACCTGGGTGATTACCAGTGTTATCGCCCATTATGCGATTGGTTTCGACTATGACATGGCGTTCCTGTTCGGCGCGATGGTTGTTGTGACCGGCCCGACTGTTATTGTCCCGATGTTGCGCACGGTTCGACCGGTGAAGCGGGTTGCCGATATCCTGCGATGGGAGGGGATTATCATCGATCCCATCGGGGCCCTACTGGCCGTATTGGCATTCGACTTCTATATTGCTTCCCAGAGTTCCGATGTTTTCCTGGATATCCTGACGCTTTTTCTGAAAGTGGTTGGTATCGGTGTGGGCGTAGGCGTCCTGTTCGGGTTCGGCTTGTCCCATGTGCTTCGCAAACATTGGCTGCCTGAATATTTACGTAGCCCTTTTACGTTGTTGATGGTGTTCGTTGCCTTTGCGCTGTCCGAGACGATGTTGCACGAATCCGGCCTTCTGGCCGTTACCCTTTTTGGCATGATTGTCGCGAACCAGCGCGGCGTCGATGTTGATGACATTCTGGATTTCAAAGAAAGTCTGTCATTACTCCTGATCAGTGGGTTATTCATTGTGCTCGCGGCGCGAATAGATCTTGCGGGTTTTGTCGCGGTGGGGTGGTCTTCTGTACTGGTGGTCGCGGGTATCATTTTTATAGCCAGACCCGTTTCGGTGTTTGTTTCAGCAATTGGTAGTGGCTTGAGCCTCAGCGAGAAAACACTCATCTCCTGGATAGGACCGAGGGGCATCGTGTGTGCTGCGGTTGCTGCGATTTTTGCCTTGAGGCTGGAACAGGAAGGCGCGCCCGGAGCGAACCTTCTGGTGCCGCTTGCCTTTCTGGTGATCATCAGCACCGTGGTGCTGCAAAGCCTGACGGCGAAACCCCTTGCTGGTTTTCTGGGCGTTCGTGATCCGGCACCGTCGGGATATCTAATTATTGGTGGGGGAAGGGTTGCTCGAATGATTGCCCAAACCCTGGCAGCGAAGGAAGTGCGAGTGGTCATCGCCGATAGTGATTGGGATCACATCAGCCAGGCGCGTATGGATGGGATCGAAACCTATTTTGGCAATCCTATCTCGGACCACGCGGATCGATATCTGGACCTGTCCGGTATTGGGAACCTTATCAGCCTGTCCGGGCGCGCTAACTTTGATGTGCTGACCGCGATGCATTTCAGGCGTGAGTTTGGAGCCGAGCATCTCTTTGAGCTGCCGACTTCTGCCGAGGGTACGCAAAATGGTAAGCATCGAATAGGCAAGCGGCTACGGGGCAAACGTTTGTTTGGGGAGGCCGTGACCCATAATCAGGTGCTGGGGCATCTTCGTGACAATTGGGTGACCAAGGAAACGGGGTTAACGGAGGAGTTTGGGCTGGAACAATATCTGGAAAAATATGCAGGCAAGGCATTGGTCCTGTTCGCCATAGATACTGCAGACCGGTTACGTCTGGTAACAGACGCTGATGACTGGCAACCCGCTGCCGGTTGGAAGGTCATCAGCCTGGTTGATGCCACGGAGACGCAATGAGTTCGGCGGATACAACTGACAACATTCAGAGAAAACCGTCGGGCATGCGGTTTTTTATAATGATGTTCCTTGCGGTCCACATTCCGTTGTTTATCTATCCGGTGCTCCGGTTGTGCAGCTGGTTGGATATAGGTCCGTGGGTGACGACGTTGCTGCTGATTCCTGTTGCGTCGAGTCAGGTCATCAGTCGCTGGCTCCTGCGAGACGTCAAGCAACCCCTCGCCAGGGGTTTGCGACATGCCGCTGACTATTTACTTGGGCTGAGTCCCATTCTTTTGATAGCGTTGTTGTGCTTCGAAGTTGCGGTATTGCTGAACCTGATTGATGTTCGGTCGGCGGCTTTAATAGTTCTTGGGTCGTCCCTGCTTGTTTCAGTCGTCGGTATCTTGTTCGCACTCATTCCTTCAGTAAAAAAAATCACTTTTGAATCCAGCCAGCTGACCCGTCCCTTGCGCTTTGTACAGATTACCGACGTCCATATTGGTTCGCGCAGCAGCGCGTTTCTCGAGAAGGTGATCGGGAAAGTTCAGGTATTGCAGCCGGAGTTTCTGTGTATTACGGGTGATTTTATTGACGCTACCGGGGTGACTGAAGAGGAGTTAGCCATACTTCGAACGCTTGCGTGTCCGATTTATTTTACGATAGGTAATCACGAACGATACGAAGATCTGGACGAGATCCTGTTAAGGATGCAAGCGCTCGGCGTAAGCACTCTGCGTACGCAATCCGTTCATCACCGGGATGATGTCCAGGTGTTGGGTATTGATGACCGTGACGATGCGCTTCAGGTGGAACGCGAACTGCGCAAACTACAGATTGATCGCCAGGCATTTGGTATTTTAATGTACCATCGACCCCACGGGCTGGAAGCGGCTGCGCGTGAAGGCATTGACCTGATGATCAGCGGGCACACACATAATGGCCAGATATTCCCTTTTAACCTGGTGGTTAATCGGGTGTTTGATCGAGTCGTGGGCATGTATCAGCTCGGTGGGTCAAGATTGTATGTTTCCCAGGGGACAGGTACCTGGGGCCCTGTTATGCGGATTGGAACGAGATCAGAAATCACGCTGTTTGAAATCGGATCAATTTGAGAATCAATAAGCTAAATTAGAATTTGAATAGGTGGATGGTGCGCGAAAATGTCGTTAGAAAATTTTAGAGAAGAAACCAGAGTCTGGCTTGAAGAGAACTGCCCGGAGTCCATGCGGACGCCTATGCCGGCGAATGAAACGCCTGGAGGCGGTACCAAAATCCAATATCGAAACCCTGAGACGAAAACCTGGATGGACAGGTGTGCTGCACGTGGCTTTACCGTTCCAATCTGGCCGACTGAATATGGCGGTGCGGGCCTGTCCGCCGAAGAAAGCCAGGTTTTACGGCAGGAAATGTCTCGCATTAATGCTCGTCCTCCGCTGGTTGGCATGGGCCTTTCAATGATCGGTCCGGCCTTGCTGGAATACGGTACCGAAGAACAAAAAGCAGAGCACCTGCCGCGTATTGCCGACGGTTCAATCTGGTGGTGCCAGGGCTACAGTGAACCAAATTCGGGATCAGACCTGGCGAGCCTGCAAACGCGGGCGGTTGTCGATGGTGACGAGTTTGTGATCAATGGACAGAAGGTCTGGACCTCGGGCGCGGACAATGCCGATTGGATATTCTGCCTGGTCCGTACAGACCCCACTGCACCCAAGCATAGCGGCATCACATTCGTCCTGTTTACGATGGACCAGCCTGGTGTCACGGTGAAGCCTATTAAGTTGATTAGTGGGCTCTCTCCATTTTGTGAGACATTTTTTGAAGACGCGCGCGCCTCACGTAAGAACGTGATCGGTCAGGTTAACGACGGTTGGACCGTAGCCAAACGACTTCTGCAATATGAAAGAACCATGATAGGTGGTGGAACCGGGGGTGGTCAGAAGAACCAGTCCGTTGCCGAGATTGCGAAACAGTATGTTGGGGTCAGCGCTGGAAGACTGGCTGATAACAGCCTGCGCCATGATGTTATTACCCATGCCATGGATGATCGTTCATTCGGGCTGACGGTGAAGCGTAACGTTGAAGAGAGCCGGTCTACCAAGGCGCCCAGTTTTGTGTCGTCGATGTTCAAACTTTACGGTACTGAACAAAATATGAAACGTTATGAGCTGATGTTGACCGCGATGGGTTCGCAAATGCTCGGGTGGGAAGGTGAAGGCTTCGAAACCGATGAGCTAACGCAGACTCGGGCGTGGCTAAGAACCAAAGCGAACTCAATTGAAGGCGGTACTTCCGAAGTGCAGTTGAACATTATTGCTAAACGCGTGCTCGGGCTGCCGGACTAGTGGCGTTCTTGCATTGTTGGTTTGTCGTTGAGAATGGATCGAACTGAGCTGGCTAGTTCCTGTCGATTGTAGGGCTTGCTGAGAATGTTCCGCGAAAGATAGCTGGATTCCTGATCCCTGGGCTCTATGCCGCGGAATTTCGAGAATCCACTGGTGAGTAAAATCTTAAGCGTGGGCTGCACCGAGTGGGCTGCCTTTGCGAGCTCAAACCCACTGAGGTCATCTGGCATAACGACGTCGGAAAAGAGCAGGTCGAACTTCAGCTGACGGAAAATCAACTCCAATGCGTCACTAGACCGGGTGACGACTTTTGTTGTGTAACCCAGCTCCCTGAGTATCTCTGCAGCGACATTTGCCACCATTTCCTCATCGTCCACAATTAGAATAGACCCTTTGTGGCGTAGATCTTTATCGGTTCTTGATGCTGGCTGTTGCTGCTTATCGTCGTGAACGCTTCTTGGCAGATATATCTTAATTGATGTGCCTTCTCCTTTTGCGGAGTACACAAGGATTTCACCGCCGGATCGTTTGACAAAGCCGAAGACCATGCTCATTCCAAGACCGGTGCCTTTTCCTTCGGGTTTTGTCGTGTAAAAAGGTTCGAATAGCCTTTCCCGGGTTTTGGTGTCCATACCGAAACCAGTGTCGCTGATGGAGAGCAATACATAGTCGCCGGGTTCAAGGGAAGGGTAGATACGTTGTGCAGCTTCGTCGACGGTTTTGTTTTCTGTTCTTATCAGAAGTTTCCCGCCATCGGGCATCGCATCCCTTGCGTTGATACACAGGTTAATAATGGCATCCTCGAGGTCTCCGGTATCCACCTGGGTAGACCACAGGCCGTCTTCATGTGAACTGGAGACCGAAATACCTGCCCCGATAGACTGGGTGATCATATCCTTCATGCTTGTGATCACATCATCGAGTTGGACTATCACATCCTCCCTGGCGCTGTGCCTGGCAAATCTCAGCAGTTTCTGCGTTATCGCAACACCACGTTCGACACCCTGCAATGCGTTAGAAATATATTCCTGGGCTTCTGAATCAGTCACCGTATATTTTGCCAGTTCCAGATTACCCATGAGTATGGCAAGAATGTTGTTGAAATCATGAGCAATGCCACCGGTTAGCTGCCCCATGGCTTCCATTTTTTGAGACTGCCTGAGCGCCATCTCGACGCTTCGTAGTTCGGTGATATCTGTGAGCAGACCAAAGAAACCTCTCATTTCACCATTCACGCCTATGTCAGGTGCCAGTGTGTACTGGATTTTTTCTATGCCTTCTTTTCGAAAGGTCGGCGTCCTCTCAAAAGTAACACTCTGTCCTGCTC
>JABBBA010000144.1 GCA_018607685.1 K189A clade bacterium
CATTGCCTCTGACTTGAGTATTTTGTGTGCGTAGGTGGCTGCATCGTTGTCCTGATGCTCCCTTTCAATCACTCCTTTCTCGAGAAGATCGAGGGCTTCCAGCAGAAGTGGTTGTCCAATGTCCGTAAACTTGTTGAACAGGTCCGCTGTGGTATCACGGGATGAAATGGGCACGACAGATTTTGCAAGCATGTCCCCTGTATCCAGGCCAGCATCCATTTGTATCAGTGTGACGCCGGATTCCTTGTCCCCTTCAAGGATGGCGCGTTGAATCGGTGCAGCGCCCCGCCATCTTGGCAAGATTGACCCATGGACATTGATACACCCAAGCTTTGGATGAGCCAGCACGTCCGGCTTCAGAATCTGGCCGAAGGCCACAACGAGCATCAGGTCACAATCGATATGTTGAATGTCCGTGAGCGCTAACTTCACAGGCTGAATTAAAGGGAGCTTTGCCTGCTCTGCCAGCAGTTTCACAGGACTTGCCTGCAACTTTTTGCCGCGTTTACCTGGTTTGTCTGGCTGGGTAATAACCGCGACAATATCGTGGTTGCTCTCGATAAGAGACTCAAGGAAACCCGCGGCGAACGCGGGGGTGCCAGCAAATATGATTTTCAAGTTAGGTCACGCCTTTTATCAAGATTGGTCAGGTCTTTTAGTAAGATCGGTCAAGCCTGTTGTTTCTGAAGCTTCTGGAGCTTTTTGCGAATGAGCTGTCGTTTGGTGCTGGACAGGTAGTCGACGAAGAGCTTGCCTTCAAGGTGATCCATCTCGTGCTGTATACAGACGGCCAGCAAATCTTCGGCTTCCATCGTGAATGGTTCACCATCCCGCCCGATGGCCTCGAGCTGGATGTGCTGGAACCGATCTACTGGTTCATAGAAGCCGGGAACGGACAAACACCCTTCATTGGTTTCTATCTCCCCTTCCCCTTTAATAATCGTGGGGTTGATCAGGATGAGCGGCTGATCATTGGTTTCCGATACGTCGATCACAATCAGTCGCTGGTGGACGTTGACCTGTGTAGCCGCCAGTCCGATACCTGGAGCCTCATACATGGTTTCCAGCATCCGATCGGCCAGGGTGGCTATCTTACCGGTCACTTCTTTTACGGGCTTTGCCACAGTGCGCAGTCGCGGATCTGGGAATTCTAGAATTTCTAATGGCACCATATGGTTTTGCTATATACCTCTAGTAAAAGAGCAACTTGTGCTGCTAAGATTATGATCACCTTGATAATTCAGGGGAAAAGCGCCCGGGTATCCAGGGTGTTATAACCTGATATTATACTCTTTTTACTGGTTGGATTCGCCTATGAAAATTCGCCTGGTGTCGTCAATTGCTCTGATAATGCTGTTTCTGGCAGGGTCCGCCTATGGTGAGCAGGAAGCAGCTGTAGATGAATCACTATTACGTGAAGGACATCCTGATCAGTATTTGGTGAAAGAAGGCGATACCCTCTGGGAAATTGCCTCCATGTTTCTCAAGGACCCCTGGTACTGGCCGGAAATTTGGCATGTTAACCCCGCTATTAGTAACCCCCACCTGATCTATCCAGGGGATGAAGTATTCCTCAAGTATGTGGGCGGGGATCCGCAAATGTCGCTAAAACGTGGCCCCGGCGAAAGAACCTACAAAATGAAACCTGAGCAGCGAGTTCGCCAGGGTGATAGAAACGAGATAATGGCCCCCGCCGTCCGGGTGTCTCCGCTCGAAAGTGCAATCCCCGCTATACCACTCGATGCAGTATCGAGTTTGATGACGACAGGACGAATCGTTGGACAGGACACACTCGCCCTTGCGCCAAGAATTCTGGCTGGAAAGCTCGAGTCTCTGGTGTTCGGTCCTGGCGACCAGTTTTATGCCAGGGGTGATTGGGATGAAGAAACCTCAACCTACGGGGTCTTTCGTGCAGGTAATGTCTATGTAGACCCTGAAACCGACGAGATCCTTGGTTATGAAGCGATTGAGGTCGGCTTGGCCAAGGCAGTAGCCCGGGACGGCGATGTCGTGACCTTCAAAATGAAAAGTGTCCAGGAAGATGTTCGTATCGGCGACAGGCTGATGCCAACGGAAGAGCGTCGGGTTGAGTCTACGTTCTACCCAACGCCACCCGATCAACTGGTTGAAGGTGTGATTATGACTGTCCTTGGCGGTGTTACACAGGTAGGCCGCAATGATGTCGTCGTGGTAAATCGTGGTCTCAATGCAGGGGTTGAAGTGGGAACCGTATTGGCGATTGCCAAAAAAGGCGCGCTGGTTCGCGATCAATTCGCTGGAGGTTATGTTCAGCTGCCAACGGAACGTGCCGGTATTCTGATGGTCTTTCGGACCTTTGAAAAAATGGCTTATGGCCTTGTGCTGCAGACGACTGAGCCGCTGCGTGTAGGGGATGTAGTCCGTAATCCCTGATGTTTGTCTTGCAATAAGCAGTGTTTGGACCAGTTTGGCTTAGTTTGGCTTAGTTTAGCCAGGTCATATCTCACATTAGAACGAGCTTTTACGCGGACTAACTTTCCTCGATTTCCCACAGGTTTCAACATTTTCTAACACAAAATAGCCGCTTCCGTTTTGTAGCGAGCTGTTTGTGGATCCTGACCTGCTTGCCCTGTGCCGACTAATGTCTAATCGGCCAAGGGAACTCACGAGACTTTTAGAGTATCGCTCACCCCATGATGCGCTTGCTCAAGACGCCTCCCTGATTGTTGATGACGCCTTAAGACGGGAAGTGGAGCAGGATATCCATTGGCTCCAGGCAGAAGAGCATCACCTTATATTACTGCAGGATGATGATTACCCTGCCTGCCTGAAACAGATACATGATCCTCCTTTCTTTCTGTTTGGGGCAGGTGACCGATCCGTCCTTACTTGTTACACAGACAGGGTCGCGATTGTTGGCGCACGGAAAGCCAGTCAATATGCACTGAAGCAGGCGATGTCCATAGCTGAAACCCTTGCACGACAATCGGTGTTAGTAGTGAGTGGTCTTGCGCTTGGAATTGACGCTGCCGCCCATGAGGGCGCACTGGCCGCGGGCGCGGCGACCGTCGCGGTACTTGGCACAGGCTGTGATCAGATTTATCCAAAACGTCATTGGCGGCTTGCCGAACGAATTCGGGAAAACGGATTAGTGCTGAGTGAATTTCCCCTTCGAAGTCAGGCACGCCCGTCAAACTTTCCAAGGCGCAATCGAATAGTAACGGGCTTAAGCAAGGCGACGGTTGTAGTGGAGGCGGCATTAAAGAGCGGTTCCCTAATCTCGGCCAAACTCGCATTGGCGGAAGGTCGAGAGGTAATGGCTGTGCCAGGGTTGGTGACGAATCAACAGGCACGTGGATGTCATCAACTGATCAGGGATGGCGCTTTGCTGATTGAGTCGGGTGGGGATGTTCTGAAAGAGCTGGGCATAGGACCGGGAGATATGCTCGAGCTTTCTCTGGGGGTACAAGGTTTGACGACCGACCAGGAAAGCTTGCTTGAACTGTTAGCCGCGGGACCAGTGTCGATGGATGCCCTTCTATTAGAACTCGAGCTTTCGGTTGAAGACCTGACGGTGGCAATCGTGATGCTGGAGGTCATGGGCCTCGTTCATTCAGAAGGAGGCCGATTTCAATCGACCCGATGACGGCCCTCCCAGGGGCTGTAATGTTGAAAGGTTATAGTGACTAGGCTAACGTCCGTTTCTCTCAATATTCGTCTGTGTTCCAGGAGTAAACCTTATGCCGTTTGTGGCCGCCTGGCGTGTGAATCTGATATCAGCCTGTCTGGCTGAAGGTGGCGTTATCGCCTACCCAACAGAGGGCGTCTGGGGATTGGGTTGTTT
The DNA here is from genome assembly GCA_018607685.1 of K189A clade bacterium. Lineage (GTDB taxonomy): Bacteria > Pseudomonadota > Gammaproteobacteria > Pseudomonadales > Azotimanducaceae > UBA9659. Next base: position 3,824 of record JABBBA010000144.1, read on the forward strand.
ACCGGAATCCGCCGAGGCTGTTGCGCGAATTTTAAGGCTAAAGCGGCGCAGTTGGGAGCAGGGACTATTGTTAGTTGCAGCGGATATTAGTCAGTTTGAAGATTATCTGGTCGGGCTGGACGACGATATGCGAGGTGAGCTCGAGAATAACTGGCCTGGTGCTGTGACCTATCTCCTGCCGGATAACGGCGCTGCGCCGCGTTGGGTCATTGGAAACAATTCAACCGTTGGACTCAGGGTCAGTGATCACCCGGTTGTTTGTGCCTTATGTGAATCAGTTGGACCACTGGTATCTACGTCTGCCAACGTTACAGGACACCCCGCGGCGTTGACGTCCCTGCAGGTGAGGCAATACTTTGGAGACGACATTGACCAGATGGTACCGGGACAGCTTGGACGTTCAGATGGCCCGAGTGTCATCAGGCATCTGGAAACAGGAGAGAAGATCCGGTGAGACGATTCAAACTAGGGGTACTGGGGAATCCGGTTGCTCACAGTCGATCTCCGGAGATTCATCAGCAGTTTGCTGCAGCATCGGGTATTTCATTATCCTATGAGAAGGTGCTTGTGCCGGACGGGACATTTTCATCTGTCGCCAGTGATTTTCTCGATTCGGGTTTTGGATTCAACATCACCTTACCCTGTAAGCGCGATGCCTGGCAGTTTGTCGATGAAGTCAGTAAACGAGCAAACCAGGCTGAAGCTGTTAATACTATTTCCCGAACGGCAGATGACAAGCTCCGCGGCGACAATACCGATGGTCCTGGCCTGGTTAACGATCTGGTACAGAACCTGGGCTGGCCTCTGGCGGACAGGAAGATACTGGTGATTGGTGCGGGGGGTGCTGTCAGCGGCGTTCTGGCGAGCTTGCTTGCGGAGGGTCCGGGCGTGCTGCATGTGACGAACCGTACCTTTGAAAAAGCACAGAAACTGGAACAAAAATTTGCGGGCGCCACCGCGATTGCGCTTGATCAGCTGCAGGAAAGCTACGATCTTGTGATTAATGGAACCTCTGCGGGGTTGTCTCAGCAGGATCTGGAGATTCCAGGATCGGTCATTACCGGGAAGACCCACTGTTACGACATGATCTATGGGCCCGGCACTACCCGTTTTAACCAGTGGTGCCTGAAACAAGCAGAATGTGATGTTGCCGATGGGCTTGGGATGTTGGTAGAGCAGGCTGCGTTGGCTTTTATGATCTGGTTTGGTGGGCAGGTGAACACCGCACCTGATACACAAGCAGTGATAGAGACCATCAGGAACACGCTGGATTAGTACGTTACCTTAAGACATTAATATTGGGATACCGAAGATGACTAACCCACTACTTGAACACAATACGCTACCCCCCTTTGAGAGCATTCTGCCCGAGCATATTGTGCCGGCGATTGAAACGATTCTTGAAGCGTTGAGGACGGGTATCGATCAGTTGCTGGAGACCAGACCTTTCAGCTATGAGAGCGTTGTTAAAGCACGGGAAAATCTCGAGGACAGGTTACACCAGGCGTGGTCTCCGGTTTCACACCTGAACTCTGTCATGAACTCCGCTGAGCTTCGTGATGCCCACACCACCTGTCTTGCAATGATTTCAGACTACTACACCGAGGTTGGCCAGAATCGCCCTTTGTTTGAGGCTTACCAGGAGATTGCCGAATCAGCCGAGTATGATTCATTGCCGCAGGCTGCTCGGAAAGTTGTTGATAATGCGCTGAGAGATTTTCGCCTCTCGGGTGTAGACCTGCCCGAATCAGAGCAGGCCAGGTTTTCTGAGCTATCGCGGGAAATCTCTGGTTTGAACAGCACCTTTAATAACAATGTGCTGGATGCCACCCAGGCCTGGCAGAAACTGATCGCCAAAAAATCTGACCTGCCTGGTGTACCGGACAATGCACTCGCCTCGATGCAGAAAAATGCGGTTGAGAAATCCCTGCAAGGCTATCTTCTGACGCTGGATGCACCGTGTTACCTGGCAATTATGACCTATTGCGATGATCGAACACTCCGCCAGGAGTTGTATACAGCCTTTGGTACGCGGGCTTCCAATATGGGCCCGAACGCTGGTGAATTTGATAACTCGGATCTGATGCACGCCTTGTTGTCAGCGCGCCTCGAGCAGGCAAAGTTGCTGGGTTTCGAGAACTTCGCAGAGCTATCGGTCGCTCGAAAGATGGCTCGCTCAACCGAGGAAGTCCTTGGGTTTCTCGATAACCTGGCTGAAAAATCGAAGGTGTTCGCCGAGAAGGATGTTGAAACACTCGTGGCGTATGCCAGGGGAAATGGCGGTCCAGAGGATTTGAAATCCTGGGATGTGCCTTATTACGCCGAGCAGCTAAAGAAAGCCGCATTTGATATTTCCGAAGAGGAACTTCGACCTTACTTTCCAGCGCCGACCGTACTTAAGGGTATGTTTGAGGTTGTGCGTCGTTTGTTTGATATCGATGTCGTCCGTTCTGATGAGATGCCCGTCTGGCACGAAGACGTGCTGACTTATGAAATCAAAAAAGGCGGAGCCAGTATCGCGCGGTTCTACTTCGACCTTTACGCACGAGCAAACAAGCGTGGTGGGGCATGGATGGACGACTGTCGGGTCAGGCGAGTTGATGATTCAGGGTCCCTCCAGCTGCCGGTAGCCTATTTGACCTGTAACTTTACCGGTCCGGTCGAGGATGACCCTGCCCTGCTCAGTCACAATGAAGTCGTCACACTTTTCCATGAATTTGGCCACGGCCTACATCATATGCTGACAAGGATTGATGACGCACCGGTTTCGGGCATTAATGGCGTCGCCTGGGATGCGGTAGAACTACCCAGTCAATTCTTAGAGAACTTCTGCTGGCAAGCAGAGTCACTTTCCTTCATTTCAGGACATTACGAGACCGGAGATCGATTACCTGACGATATGTTGGATAAGCTACTGAAGGCTAAAAATTATAATGCGGCCATGATGATGGTCCGGCAGTTGGAGTTCGGTCTGTTTGATTTTCGGTTACACGTCGGGTTTGACCCCGATGAGGAGAACCAGGTCCAGCGCATACTGGACCAGGTCAGGGAGGAGGTGGCCGTCATTCGGCCCCCCGCGGACTATGCCTTCCAGCATGGGTTCTCCCACATATTTGGCGGCGGCTATGCCGCAGGCTACTACAGCTATAAATGGGCTGAAGTCCTCTCAGCGGATGCATTTTCGAAATTCCTGGAAGACGGCCTGTTTAATCGTCAAACCGGAGAGAAGTTCCTCTCTACAATCCTTGAAAAAGGCGGCTCCGAGGATGCCATGGATCTATTTGTTGCTTTCCGGGGTCGGGAGCCCGAAGTTGAGGCCCTGCTGCGACAGGATGGTATGGCTGCCTAGGGTGTTTATGCTCTACTACTTGGCACAACCAAAATGGGACCTGATCAACGTCAATGGGATAAATATGTCAGGTAGACAATTATGAAACGTAGGTTCATCAGCGGCGCCACCTGTCCCGGCTGCGGCCAAATCGACAAAATATACGTTTTGAAGGACGATGAGCATGAGTCTATGCATTGCTCTCAGTGCAACTATATAGAGACGAAAACAGACGAAAGCGGGGAAATTGAGATCGGTGAATGGGCCCCTGTAAAACTTCCAGACAAATAGACCCCGATTCCTGCCGGTTATGCCACGTAAATCTTCCCACAGACCTTGATCTACGCCGGTTGAGAAAAGACCCGTCGCTGCTATAATTGCCCGCGTTTGTTGCTATGCAACATGCGCGTGGTGGGCATCTGATATTTTGAATCTCATCTGAACAGTTAAAAGTGCTTATGGCACATGTATTTATATGGAGTCTCGTTCATGAATAGAGTGATGCGGATGTGGCAAGCCGGATTGTCACTACTGCTATTCAGCAACGTTGCGTTGGCCGATTGGTCCGCGCTGAACATGAGGCAAGGTGTTACGGAGATTAGTCGAGATGTCTATGACCTGCACATGCTTATCTTTTATGTTTGTTGCGTGATAGGAGTATTGGTGTTTGGTGTAATGATTTTCTCGATGCTGATGCATCGGAAATCCCTCGGCGTAACACCGGCCACCTTTCACGAGGATACCCGAATAGAAATTGCCTGGACGGTGATTCCAATTGTTATTCTTCTGGTCATGGCGGTCCCGGCGACAAGTACGCTTAGGGACATGTATGAGTCAGGTGACTCAGATCTGGATATCGAAGTTCGCGGCTATCAATGGAAGTGGCAGTACACTTATTTAAATGATGATCCTGAAAAGGAGATTCAATTCATGAGTGCACTCACGACACCTCAGAATGAAATCCAGAACCTGGAAGCAAAAGGTGAGCATTATCTCCTGGATGTCGATAACCCACTTGTGATTCCAATCAATAAGCGCATCAGATTCCTTGTTACATCGCAGGATGTTATTCATGCGTTCTGGGTACCTGACTTTGCTGTGAAACGAGATGCAATACCCGGATTTATCCACGAATCATGGGCAATTGTTGAAGAGCCCGGTATCTATCGTGGTCAGTGTGCTGAACTCTGCGGTAAAGATCACGGTTTCATGCCCATTGTTGTTCGAGCGGTAGAGCAGGAAGACTACGATCTTTGGGTTGCTGAAAAGCAGGCTGAAGCGTTAGAGGTTTTCAACACTGTAGGTAAGACGTGGACCCAGGACGAGCTGATGGTCAAAGGTGAAGAGGTTTACCTGCAGCATTGCGCGGCATGTCACCAGCCTAATGGCCAGGGTATCCCGCCAGCGTTTCCGTCACTGGTTGGTCAGGGTCTTGCTGTCGGACCGATTCAAAACCATATCGACATTATACTTTACGGTAAGGCTGGCACAGCCATGCAGGCTTTTGGCCAGCAATTGAATCCCGCCGAAATTGCAGCAGTTGTTACCTATGAACGTAATGCCTGGGGCAATGACATGAACGATATGGTTCAGCCTAAAGATATTAACACCATGATGGCGAACCAATAGGAGATTAAGATGAGTGCTGTTATAGAAGAACATCACGACGACCATCACCATGGTCCTGATAAGGGCATCATGCGTTGGGTCTTTACGACTAACCACAAAGATATTGGTACGCTTTATTTGTGGTTTAGCTTTTTAATGTTCCTGACCGGGGGCGTGCTTGCGCTCGGTATTCGGGCTGAATTGTTTCAGCCGGGTCTGCAAATCATTCAGCCGGAACTGTTTAACCAGCTGACGACCATGCACGGCCTGATTATGGTATTCGGTGCGGTCATGCCTGCCTTTGTAGGCCTTGCAAACTGGCTGGTACCCATGATGATTGGCGCGCCGGACATGGCGTTACCCAGAATGAACAACTACAGTTTCTGGATTCTGCCGTTTGCCTTCGGCTTGTTGCTCTCTACCTTCCTGATGGATGGTGGTGCACCAAACTACGGTTGGACCTTTTACGCGCCACTGTCTACCGACTATGCGCCACCAAGCGTAACCTTCTTTATCTTCGCTGTTCACATGATGGGTATTTCATCGATCATGGGTTCAATCAACGTAGTGGTCACGATCCTCAATATGCGTGCTCCAGGTATGACATTGATGAAGATGCCGCTGTTTGTCTGGACCTGGCTGATTACCGCTTATCTGCTGATAGCGGTAATGCCGGTGCTGGCAGGTGTGGTGACGATGATGCTGATGGATATCCACTTCGGCACCGCGTTCTTTAATGCAGGCGGTGGCGGTGACCCGGTATTGTTCCAGCACGTATTCTGGTTCTTTGGTCATCCGGAGGTTTACATCATGATCCTCCCGGCCTTCGGCATTGTGTCAGCGATTATCCCAACCTTTGCACGCAAGCGACTGTTTGGTTATGACTCCATGGTCTACGCCACGGCCTCGATTGCCTTTTTGTCCTTTATCGTATGGGCGCACCATATGTTTACTGTCGGTATTCCTATCGCCGGTGAGCTCTACTTTATGTACGCAACCATGCTGATCGCTGTGCCGACGGGAGTGAAAGTGTTCAACTGGGTAGCGACCATGTGGCAAGGCGCGATGACTTTTGAAACGCCAATGCTGTTTGCCATTGCGTTTGTCATCCTGTTTACCATCGGTGGACTCTCTGGTTTGATGCTTGCGATTGTTCCGGCTGACTTCCAGTATCACGATACCTACTTCGTAGTGGCACATTTTCACTACGTGCTGGTGCCTGGTTCCATCTTCTCCATTATGGCGGCGGTCTATTACTGGATCCCGAAGTGGACTGGAAACATGTATGACGAAACGCTGGGTAAGACACACTTCTGGCTTTCTTTCATCGGCGTGAACGTTACGTTCTTCCCGCAACACTTTATTGGCCTGGCAGGTATGCCCAGGAGAATCCCGGACTACGCCCTTCAGTTTGCTGACTGGAACATGGTGTCTAGT